>NZ_JBQTCY010000006.1:0-275500 GCF_052663225.1 Niallia sp. 03133 | reverse complement strand
TTTGAAGTTTAGCTTGATGACATTGGCTGTTATCCCCCACCTATCTTCCTCGATTTCTCGGCATCCCCGAGGTGGGGGTCTTACAGCCCGTTAAGCGTGGGATAAAAACAACACCAAAAGGTGAATGTCCATCTAAAGAACATTCACCTTTTTTATTTAACTAATACTTAATACTTCTGCTCTTTTTATTACCAGCGCCCGTCTCCATCATTTCCAGCCGATCCACTGCTTCTTTTGACCACTTCAAATAAAGTAGAATCTTTTGGCAGGCTGCCATTTTTCTGTTTCTCTGAGGTGGCTGTCACAGTAGCAAATCCAAGTTCTTTCCCTTTTAAGTAATATTCACCGTCAATTTTCACCACTTCTATTCTATTCGGCATATTGGAAATCACATTTTCCAAATCCTTTTCTGTCGCGTTTGATGGGATAAAAGTTAATAAATCTTTTACAGCTATATAATTAGTAATGGTGTCATCACTTTGTGTGATTTCGTAAACTGGTTTGCTGAATTTTATTTTCTCCAGCGCAATATAAGGATCAATGACCGTTACATGAACTCTAACTTCCAAGTTTGAACCTTCTGTAGATCGAACGATTAACTCTGTCGTTCCTGCTTTATTGGCAGCAAGTGTATTCTGTTCAGGAACAATACTAGCAATAGTTGGATCTGCAATAGATATATCGAGTTTATTATTTGTAGCATCAGTTGGCTCAACTGTTACCGTAAAGTTTCCTGTGCTGCCGACTGTTAAATTAATAGGATTCGGCTGTACCGTAATCGATTGAACGATCTTTTGAATCGTAATGTTTTTTGGAACCTCCACATTATTAGCAAAACCGCCGACCGCTTTTACTTTGATCTCGTTCAATCCAGTTTTCATTATTGAGATAACATCAGTTGGAGCAAACTCGGTCCAATTGCCGGTTTGATTGCCGTTTTTTATTTGATAGTAATACTTTACATCGCTGCCAGCCACTTTATTTGATAGTTTCATATCAATCGATTCAGTAGTTGTATCCCCACTATTATACTTGTTTCCTGTGAATTTCCCTATTAAATCATAATCAGGCACTAAATATAAGTATGCTTTACTATCATCATAATAAGTTATTTCTATAACTTGATTATTTGAGCCAGATTTATATTCCATATCCTTAATTGCTTTATTCGCTAAATTATAATCATTCGGCATCTCTGTTTGGACAAGCTTATTATTTGTTGCAATATCTCTTTTTTCGATAATGCCTGCTGCGTCGCCTTCGTATTTATTAATGTTCTTCTCTTTTAACAGCACCTTCATGTTTATTGCTTGTGAGGATGCCGGTATGCTTGTTTCATTGCTTCCACTGAATCGTGTATCTGTAAATTTCAAGTTCGCTTTTGGCATTGTTAAATTATATACAGCATAATCGACTTTACATTTTATACTTGCTGTTACTTCAGCTGGAGAGAAGCTTCCATTTGAATAATTTATGATATTATTTGCTAAAGTAATAACCGCATAGCGTTTTCCGTCTTTAATCTGCTCCACCACATTTGTACTCTGAATAATGGATACACCGTCTGGAATCGGCTGTTCAATCACTAAGTTTTTCAGCTGTCCACTAACCGTATTACTCACTAAATTGGTAGGTTTTAATGCATAATTCACATTAAAATAATTCGTTTTGTCTGTTGAGTTGCTCGTTTTAACTAAGTTATTCAACTCATTTACTTCTTTTTCCAATGTCATGCTATTGTTAAAGCTTGCAGGTGCATCGTCTTTCACAGTTATTGTTGTGCTTGCTGTTTTTTCCTGCAATACGCCGTCAAGATCACGATATTGCAAGGTGATATTATCAAAATCATACGTGCCTGTGCTATTGAATGTCAGCGGCAGCGATACATCAATCGTACCGGTTGAATCTTGGTTGATTGGAAATAAAATATCTTTTTTCACCATAATATTACCTATGCTGTCTGTCGTCGCATTCGCTCCATCTGCAAGCTTCACTTTACCTCCAAATTTGGAAATATTAATTTTTACAGTTGCCGTAATCGCTGGGGTAGCAATTTTCTGCGAGATATCTTCAAATATTTTCGCAATTGTATCCGTTGAAGCCTGTTGTGCTGTTACGCCTGTTATTTCGGACATCTTCTGTAAATATCCCATATCAACATCATTTTTGCTGCCGAAGCCTATGGAATAAAGCTTAATGTTATTATCCGCAAGATTATTCACTTCTGTTTGAATATGGGATTTGATGTTTGCTACTGCATCATTTACAGAAATATATTTTATTTCATTATTATATTTTTTAACACCATAGTAATTAATATAGTTTATATAGGTAACATTTTTATAATTATTACCTATTTTCTCATTCGCACTTGAAACAGTCGGCTGACCATCTGTTAAGAAAAAAATATATTTTTTGGAATTCGTATTGCTACTCGTTAATATACTTGCTGCTCTTTGAAAAGATTGTGTGTAGTTTGTAAATCCATTAGCATATAATCCTTGTGCCTTTAAATTAATGTTTTTCAAATTTGTTTGTACTGTTCCAATTGGCGGTGTAGCTTCTACAGGGAAACCAATCATACTATCTGATTCGACATCATCCGAAAACGGAATAAAAGCAAAACGGTCCAATTTATTTGGATCTGCACTAAAATAATTTACAGCTTCTGCTAAGGCATGTTTTGCACTAAGGAATTTCCCTGGATCTTTCCCTAATTCATCCATCGATCCCGATTTATCAAAAACAAAGGCTACATCAATTGGAGCACGATTGGCATTTGTTGCTTTTCCTTTTGGTGTTAAGCGAATATCTAAACTTCCCTGCGCATCGCTTCCACTTGGTTTCACAATGACATTTTGCGAAGGCGTTACGGTGAAGTCAATATGGGGAGCAGTTGCTGTTGCATCCTCTTCAACCGTTATCGATGTTTGAGTTGTTTTTTCTTGCATTACTCCATCAAGGTTGCGGTACTGCAACGTAATTTGATCGAAATTGTATGTTCCCTTACTGCTGAATAAGAGTGGAAGAGACACGTCAATTGATCCAGGCATATCTTGGTTAATTGGAAATAATAGATCCTTTTTGATAATAATATTTCCAGAACTGTCTAACGTCGCATCGGCCCCCTCAGCGAGCTTCACTTTATCGCCAAAATCAGAAATATTTATTTTTACTGTAGCCGAAATTGTTGACGTCGCCATCTTTTGCAAAATATCTTCTAATATTTTGGGAATTGCATCAGTAGAAGCTTGCTGTGCAGTTGCACCTGTTGTTTCGGACATCTTCTGCAAATACCCCATATCGACATCATTCTTGTTGCCAAAATAGACGGAATAAAGCTTAATATTGTTAGCAGCAAGCTTATCTACTTCTTTTTGAAATTCAGGCTTCAGTTCTGTTTCAGTTGATTGTCCATTATGAACAGCAACATTTGACTGGCCATCTGTTAAAAGAATGATGTATTTTTGGGAATTATTATTGCTGCTTGTTAACATACTAGCTGCTTCTTGAAACGATTCCGTATAATTTGTTGATTCATTGGCCTTTATTCCTTGTATCGTTGAATTAATAAGCTTCAAATTCTTTTGAACTGTACTGACTGTTGGGGTTTCTTCCTTAGGAAAAGGGACTATATTCTCTGTTTCCACATGATTTGCAAAAGGAATAAAGGCAAATCGATCACTTTTGTTGGGATCAGCGCTAAAATAATTCACTGCTTCTGCCATGGCATTTTTTGCACTGGGTAATTTCCCATCATCTTTTCCCTCTCCATTCATTGACCCAGATTTATCAAAAACAAAAACCACATCAATTGGAGTACGATTGGCATTTGTTGCTTTTCCTTCTGGTGTTAAGCGAATATCTAAACCTCCCTGTGCATCGCTTCCATTCGGCTTTACAATAATACTTTGTGAAGGTGCTACCGAAAAATTAACGCCTGTAGCAGTTGCTGCTGAACTAGTAAATGTTGGAACAATCAATATAGCTGCTATAAAAAACACAATATATTTACTATAAATATGTATTCTCCTCAAAGGTTTCACTCCAATTTCATAACTATTTACCTATGAATTTTCTCCGTTCTTTTTCTACCTACATTATATCAAGTACTTTTTTACTAAGATAGTTTTTTCTTTTCTATTATCCATCTAATAAACGGCTGTTTGTATAGGTCAATAGACTTCCTACAAGATAGGCAAAAAAATAAGAACTTCCTTTAGTGAAGTTCCAACAGTTTACAATATTTTTTTACTTATCTCATATAACATGCCACTCGATTTCGTCCTTCTCTTTTAGCGCCTACATAAAGTGCTCTATCTGCATGTCTTATTAATGCTAATGGTTCATCCGCATCCTGAGGAGCAATAGCAAGACCTAATGATGCTGTTATATTAATCTTGCTTTGCAAATTATTCATATTTTTTTTAATCATAAACGGTCTTGTTTCTATCATTTTTCGAATAAACTCCGCTAAATCAAGGGCTTCTTTTGCTGCTGTATTTGTTAGTAAAACAACAAATTCTTCACCACCATATCTTGCCACCATTCCATGCTCTCCGATTAATTTCTGAATCCGCACGGCAAACTCCATTAATATCTCATTCCCTGCTTGATGGCCATATGTATCGTTTACTGATTTAAAATGATCAATATCCAGCATAATTAAGCCCAAATTAGTTATATGCTGATTCTTTAGTTCCTTAAACTTCTCTGTTAAAATTTGATCAAAATATCGATAATTATAGAGCCCGGTCAATGCACAGCGCTCACTGTATTCTTTCGTTTTTTCGAAATATTTTGCGTTTTCAAAAGCTACGGCGAATTGAGTGCAAAGCAGATCCAGAATCATTAATTTTGTATGAGCAAATGCCCGCTTTTTTTTGCTTCCTAATAATAAAATCCCGATAACCTGGCTGTTTTTTTCCAATGGCATACATAAAACACTTTCTATTTCGGCTGGCATATAGCCCTTATTACTAGATTGCCAGTCCTTTTTCTTATGATAAATAACAGTTTCCTTAGAAGCTAATACTTTGCCGCTTATCCCCTCTTGTTCCTTAAGGATGCTTGTAAATAAAGGCATATGCTGATTGTGCTCAAATCTTGCAATCAATTCTAATGCATTATTGCTATTCACTTCATGAATAAAAACAAAATCAACTTTCAGCAGTTCATATAATTTTAATGTAAAAAAATCAATAACTTCTTTGGCATATAGATTTTGTGATAATTGATGGCCAATTTCAGCAATTTGTTTCAAATAATCATTTACTGTTTCACTCGAATGATACAATCGTAAAATAACAGAAAGAGAGATAAAAGGAATGCCAATTAGGATAAGCGCCATTAAACCTATGTCTTCATACATAATATAGAGGGCAATTCCAACTGGATATGTAATGACCGTCGTAATAAATTCCCACACTAAATCAACTGTCAAGAATTTATCCTTACTTTGATACACAAAACGGCCAATTATATAAATAAAAAAAGCATTTAAAACAAAATAAGAAAACGGGTAAAGAATGACTAATGAAAAGGACTTCATATCTAATAAAATATCTGCTGCATGTTTGCCGCCTAAACTGTAATAAATAAGCCCGCTGCACAAGGAAACAAGAAAAAACATAATCGAATTCAATGGAAAACGAAATAAACTTTTTTTATCCAATTTTATTTGCATCAATAAAGCGATTAATGCAATCTGAACAAGCACTGTTTCAATAAATAAGCCAAAGATTAAAAAAACAGAGAGAGTTGCCCATTGCAGAAAGAAAACAGGACGTCCGTTTATAATCATTGGCATGGACGCAACAATCGACAAAAAGAGCAAGAAAGCTGCTACATGCCAATTATGACCTGCTTGGATAGGCGGAAAATATTGATAGATAAAGCCAAGCCCAGCAGGAATAAGTATAATCCAAGTAATCCAAATTGCTTTTTTAATAGATGATTTAACCAAATGCTTCACCTAATCTCCGCATTAATATCCCATAATAGTTTTTCGGAAAAGGTATCACTTCCCTTATATTGAAAGTAATAACGCTAATCCTAATGCTTTTAACCTATTATCATTATACTAACCCTTTCCCTACTAATAATCTATCTTTTTTTTATTATTCAGGAAATTCTGTTAATCTATTGATTGTTTTTTCTATATATTAATTACTTGAAACATTTTCCTATTCATTCAAAACTCCCAGGCAGCCTTGTCCCCATTAACTAAAATGGAAATTCCCGCAGAGGCAGATCTAATAAAAAACGGAGCCACTCCATTCTTAATACAAAGAAAACAAAACACCAATCACATGTATTCGAAGGTAGCTCCGTCTCCTTATCCATACAAGCAAAATTATTTATTTTTTTGCTTCCAATATGCTTTCACTTCAGATAAAAAGTAAAGGGAACCAGTAATAACCAGCATTTCTTCCTCTTTGATCATTTCTACTTGCTCTTCTATGGCCTTCATCCAATCTTCTTTATATGATTTGGATGGATGTGTGCTTTCTTTATAAAGATCATAACAAGAAGCAGCTCGCGGATAATCAAAAGAAACAAATACTATTTTATTTGCAATATGGTCCAGTTTTTGAATCATTTTATCTGTTTTTTTATCAGAAAGTGCAGCAAACAGTACTGTCTTTTTTCGCGTCGAAAACCTTTTTGTCAGCTCCTCTGTTAAAGCTTGCACCCCTTCTTCATTATGAGCGCCATCCAAAACAATAAGTGGATTTTCAGCAATTATTTCGAACCTTCCTGGCCATTTTGCCTGAACAAGACCTGTACGGATCATTTCTTCCTTTAGTTGTGGATACTCCTTTTTTAATAAAATAGCTGCCATTATTGCTAAAGAAGCATTTTCTGTTTGATGGACTCCCATCATGCTAATATGCATATCTTCCTTTTTTTCTGCTGCAGTTTTAAACGTAAAACTTTCTCCTTTAAGAATGGATTGATGGTTTTCAATCATAAAATGTTTCGATAGTAAATAAACTGCAGCATTTTCCTCTGCTGCTTTTTTTAAGATAACTTCTTCCGCTTCACGCTGTTTCACCCCAGTAATGACAGGGGTATCTTTTTTAATAATCCCTGCTTTTTCAAAAGCAATTTCTGCATAAGTATTACCTAAAATAGCGGTATGATCTAAGCCGATGCTTGTAATGATCGACAATAGCGGCGATATTATATTGGTAGAATCAAAACGTCCTCCTAACCCAACTTCATAAATAACAAGATCCACTTTATTCACATAAGCAAAATAATACAAAGACATAGCTGTGATTATTTCAAACTCTGTCGGACCTCCCATTTCTGTCTGATCCATTTCTTCTACTATCGGGTACAGCTTATTTGCCAAATCTTTTATTTCTGTGTCACTAATTGGAATGCCATTTACACTGATTCTTTCATTAAACTGCTCAATATACGGAGAGGTAAATGTGCCGACATTTAGACCTGCACTTTCTAAAATACAGCGTAAATAAGTGACCGTCGACCCTTTTCCATTTGTTCCGCCAATATGAACTGTTTTTATTAGTTTTTCTGGAAAATTCAACTTTTCCATCATCATGTTCATTCTTGTTAATCCGGGCTTTATTCCTAATCGTAATCGAGAATGGATCCAATTTAATGCTTCCTCATATGTTTGGAACATCTAATTCACCTGCTTTTTATTTTTTGGCTCTTTGTTATCCTTTTCATAATCGAAGACGAATCCTTAATCGGATTCGCCTTTTTTTAAAGAGTAAGAAAGTATAAGTTTTCTGCAGTCTGACAAGTGTCTAGCGCAAGCATCCTATCGACTTCAACGCTTCCCTCACCTCGTTTGCGTAGTCAACATCGAATCACTACGTTCTTCGTGCTTCCTTTATCTCACTTAAGATACGCAAATTAAGAACGCCACATCCTGTGGACCTCACCTTTTTCTTTCGATGAGCAAGGGCGCTTGCGCTTTTCTTAGAAGCTTATCTTAAGCTTCGCCCTTTAATTCTTTAATGCGCGCTTCCACCGTTGCTCTTTTTTCTAAGTAATCTTGTTCTTTTGCTTTTTCTTCGTTGATTACTTTTTCAGGAGCTTTTTTCACAAAACCTTCGTTGCTTAATTTCTTTTGAACACGTTCTACTTCTTTATTCCATTTATCCAATTCTTTGGAAAGACGTGCAATTTCTTCTTCCATATTAATTAATCCTTCTAACGGCAGAATAATCTCTGCACCTGTCACAACGGAAGTCATCGCTTTATCTGGAATTGGTAGTTCTGTTGCAATTTCCAACGTTTCAGGGTTACAGAAACGTTCAATATACGCTTTATTTTCTACCAATGTTTTTTGAACCTCGGCATCTTTGGTTTTTAAGAGAATGCTGATTTTTTTGCTCATTGGTGTATTTACTTCTGCACGGCTGTTCCGTACAGAACGAATGATTTCTACTAGGAGCTTCATATCGTTTGCTGCTTTTTCATCTGTCCAATCAGAATTTACTTCTGGCCATTTTGCTTCCGTAATCGTTTCTCCAGCATGCGGAAGGTTTTGCCAGATTTCTTCTGTAATAAATGGCATAAATGGATGCAATAAACGCATGGTGTTATCTAATACATAAGCAAGGATCGAACGTGTCGTAAGTTTCGCTGCTTCGTCTTCCCCATATAAAGGAAGCTTCGCCATTTCAATATACCAGTCGCAGAAATCATCCCATATGAAGTTGTAAAGCACACGGCCCACTTCCCCAAACTCATAGCGGTCGGAAAGTCTTGTCACTGTTTCGATCGTTTCATTTAATCTTGTTAAAATCCATTTATCGGCAACTGATTTTTCTCCAGATAAATCAATTTCTTCGTATTTTAAGCCGTTCATATTCATTAATGCAAATCGGGATGCATTCCAGATTTTATTGGCAAAGTTCCAAGTGGACTCTACTTTCTCCATGCTGAAGCGCAAATCTTGTCCAGGAGAACTGCCTGTTGATAAGAAGAAGCGAAGAGAATCCGCCCCATATTGAGCGATAACATCCATTGGATCAACGCCGTTTCCTAATGATTTACTCATTTTGCGTCCTTGCTCATCCCGAACCAGCCCATGGATTAACACATCTTTGAATGGTCGTTCTTCCGTAAATTCAATTCCTTGGAAAATCATGCGGGATACCCAGAAAAAGATAATATCATATCCAGTTACTAGTGCAGCTGTTGGATAATAGCGTTTGAAATCTTCTGCTTCTGCATCTGGCCAGCTCATTGTGGAAAACGGCCAAAGTGCGGAACTGAACCATGTATCCAATACGTCTGTATCCTGTTCCCAGTTTTCAATATCCTCTGGTGCTTCCTTGTTAACATATACTTCTCCTGTTTCTTTATGATACCATGCAGGAATTCGATGACCCCACCAAAGCTGACGAGAGATGCACCAGTCACGGATATTTTCCATCCAGCGCAAATACGTATTTTCAAATCGCTCTGGTACAAAGTTGACTTTTTCTTCTTTTGATTGAAGTGCAACAGCAGCGTCCGCAAGTGGCTGCATTTTTACAAACCATTGTGTGGAAAGATATGGTTCAACAACAGCGCCGCTTCTTTCTGAGTGTCCAACAGAGTGCATATGTTCTTCGATTTTAAATAATACACCTGCTTCTTGTAGATCTTTCACAATTTGTTTGCGGCATTCAAAACGATCCATGCCTTCATATTTGCCTGCGCGTTCGTTCATTGTTCCATCTTCATTCATAACAAGAATGCGCTCAAGATTATGACGGTTGCCTACTTCAAAGTCGTTTGGATCATGTGCAGGGGTCATTTTTACTGCGCCTGAGCCAAAGTCCATTTCAACATAATCATCGGCAACAATTGGAATTTCTCTTCCTACAATCGGTAAAATAACTTTTTTGCCAATTAAATGCTGATAGCGCTCATCTTTAGGATGTACTGCAACCCCTGAATCACCAAGCATCGTTTCTGGGCGGGTTGTTGCCACTTCTATATAGCCAGATCCGTCTGCCAAAGGATACTTCATATGATAGAAAGCACCTTGTACATCTTTATATATAACCTCAATATCAGACAAAGCTGTTTTTGTAGCTGGATCCCAGTTGATAATATATTCACCGCGATAGATTAAGCCCTTTTTGTATAAAGAAACAAATACTTCGCGAACTGCTTTTGATAAGCCTTCATCCAATGTAAAACGCTCTCTGCTATAATCTAATCCTAAACCTAATTTCGCCCACTGTTCACGAATATGGCTTGCATATTCTTCTTTCCATTTCCATGTTTCCTCTACGAATTTTTCTCTTCCTAAATCATATCTGCTGATGTTTTGGCTGCGAAGCTTTTCTTCCACCTTCGCTTGCGTTGCAATTCCAGCATGATCCATGCCAGGAAGCCATAATACATCGTATCCTTGCATCCGTTTCATTCTCGTCAGAATATCTTGCAAAGTAGTATCCCATGCGTGCCCTAAATGGAGCTTCCCTGTAACATTAGGAGGGGGAATAACAATTGTATAAGGCTCTTTCCCTTCATCTGGTTTTGCTTCAAAAAACTTGCCGTTTACCCACCAGTCGTAGCGGCCTTTTTCTATTTCCTTCGGGTCGTATTTTGTCGGCATTGAAATTTCATTCGTTTCCATTCTTTTTCCTCCTACCATCTATTCTTTTATTTGAAAAGGATTTTTTTGCAAATAAAAAAACTCCACTCGTCATAAAAGGACGAATGGAGTTTTGTTCGCGGTACCACCTTTTTTCCAATAAAAATCATTGGCTCTTAAAGATGATATCGGATTCTCTCCGTCTCTTACTAATAAGGACTGCCGTTCGCAAAAGAAGCTCTAGGGCTACTTCCAATGGGTTGAATGGAAACCTCTCAGCAATTGATTTCCTCTCTGCAAAACAACTTACCATTGTACTACTCCCTGTCATCGCCATTTTCAATTATGTATATATGATATACTACCGAAAAAAAGTGATTTTCGTCAATAAGGATACCCGTTATTTTTATAAATTATTCAAGTTTTTTTATAAAGTGAACCTTTCCATCAGTGGTGGTTTTCTTCATCCCCACTGATGGTTAGTTGCGGTCCACAGGATGTGGATCACACAAACGTTGCCACAGGAAGTGGCGACCTTAGTTTGTGTACCTCCATCGGACCTTTACGGGCAGTTATCCCCCACCTATTTCTCAGCATCCCCGAGGTGGGGGTCTTTCTGCCCGTTAAGTGTGGGATAAACAGTATATGGCTGTTCATATTAAAGGGGACTTATTTGCAGCAAAAAAATCTTGGGGGGTACTTTCTGGGTTTACCAAACATATACTATGTGTAAAGGCTAAAAAGGAGGTATGATTCGTTTGAAAAGAAAATTTAACCCTTATAATTTGCCGCCATGGTTAAGAACGGTTCGAAATGCGTGCTCAAAATTTATTATCCCATTCTGCATTTTTCAAGGAATACGAACCATGCTTTTGCCCACTACATTTGATGTATTATTTCTTTCTCTGCTTATTGTACTTGCATTATCCATATACTTAGATATCATTTAAAACCCAAGTTTCATAAGCCACTTGGGTTTTTCACAATAACACAAAAAATTGGCTGCCTGTTAATGAAGAAAGATTTTTAAGAGAATATCAAAAAAAGCAATAAAAAAAGACCCAAGTTTATTAATCCTGGGTCTCTTTCTGCGCCTCCTGCTGCGCTTTTTTTTGCTTTTCAATTTCTTCCACTCGCATGACAATATATTCCGTGTTTTTTAACAGCCAATAATTCTTCAATAATTTCTGTGTATATTTTCGTTCATTGCTAATAAAATCCTCTTTCATGTAACGCTCACATATTTTCATTACAGGACCTGGATGCGCTAAGTAGCTTAAAAACAATAACATTTCATCCGATCGAAGTGGATAATAATTAAAATACGTATATAGCCAATCGATGCAGTCTTCATTTTGTTTTGGGGTTGTTTTTAAAGAACGGGCTAAAAATGGCAGCAAATCATGGCTGGGAGGCCCATATTTTGCATTCTCAAAATTAGCGAAATAGCCATATCCTCTTTCGTCATAAAGGAAATGCTCTGGAGATATTTTGCCATGGATAATCGATACCCTTGCCTTTTCCTCCTCTTTTGTTTGCTCATACCAATCTTTTAACTTATTCTCTGAGTATTTTAAAGCTTGGCGAATATCATGATAATACGTACAAAACATAAGTTCAAATGGGGACATATATTCTGTATTTTCGCACTGCTCGATAAATCCGTCCAAAAATTCCTGTTCCTTCTCCAGCTCTAATAAAGTATTTTCATAATGCTCCTGCCTATCTTCTTTTTCAATTGTTACTTCCTTAGAAGATAATAGGTGAAGCCTTGCCAGCTCTCGAAACATTTGCTGATGTTTTTTAAAATAATTCTCTCGATCCTCATTTGGCAGCCATGGCATTAAATAATATAGTTTTTGCTCAGAAAGAATGGCATATCTTCCATCAACCGTTGGAAAAATAGGAACAATCCGATTATATCCTTTTTGGTACAATGTTCTGACATACCTGATAAAGTCAGATCCTTTATGTGGATCAATTTCCTTTAGAGCAAAGGTGCCTTTATTACAATAGATTTTTGCAAGCGAACCAAATTCTTCCACAAAGTGTGGTTCTACTGCGTAAGACTTTAAAATGGGTGTATATTTTTTTATCGTATTTTTCTCACTCATACGCTCCCACTCTTTCTATTAATAAAAGCGCAAGCGCCCTTCCTCATCACCGTACAGACTAGAGGGTCATTTTGTGTGATAAGGCGAGCCTTCCATCAGGGGGATGTTCATTCCCATGATGGCCAGTCGAGGCGGTCAGGCTTTTACGGGCAGTATGTTGTGCACTCTCCTTTATTTTTTAGCAATAGCAAACTGATGTTAAACGGTCTTATTTTTCTGCATATTTAACAGGGATATACAGCACCTGCCCTTCATAAATATCCTGATTAGCTTCCATTCTATTTTCTTTTAAAATACTGTGCACCTGTATATTGTAGCGTTCACTTAATTTTTCAAGCGTTTCTCCGTGTTGAACAATGCAAATCTTTATTTTTGTATGGGTTTCTTCCTCTTTTCTTGCAAAAAACTCTGTAAAGGTGAGTGATTTTGTTTTATTAAAAATACCTTTTTTCTTTTTTGCACCTTTTTGATTGTTGGAGGATGATTCTGATGATTCCTCCTCTTCCTCCTCTTGTTCATATGAGACATCTTCTACTGTTAATTCAGAAGATTCCTGGGGCGGCTTCTGATAAACATCTTCTGCTGAATATACCTCTTCTTTTTCATTTCGAAATAGAGCCACTTTCATATCCCGATCCTCAGCATTCACTTTGTATATCGGAATCGCTTCCTCATCCTGTTGAGACTCGGAAAAGAATGGAACAACCTTGCTCTCCATCTCATCCTCGATTGCAGCAGATTTTTTTGCTTCTGCTTCAAATGGTTTGTATAAATCAGCTACATCTTCTGTATCTTCGTCAGAAGAACGCTCTTCTTCTAAAAGTGGACTTATTGTTTGAAAAGGACTTACCATAAGTTCAACAGGCTTTTCTTCATAAAAATTCTCTTCAAACACATCTGTGTCTTCCTGCCCTCTAAAAGCAAATTCCAGCTCTTCTGGTTCCTCTATTTCTTGCTCCTTATAAACGAGCTCGATTGCTTCCTCTTCCAATTCCTGTTTGTTCCCATCTGACTGTTCTTCATTTGTTAACCCCGCAATAGATAAATCAGCTGTTAAATTTAAGCAGCTTTCTTCCGGAAAAACATAATCAAAGGATTCAATTTCAACTTCAATATCATCTAAACTAGCAATTCTTGCGATAGGAATCGTTATATCTACAGGAAAATGGTGTAAAAATTCACATATTCCCTCTTCTCTTTCCATTACAGAATGAATTAATTTAGGAGCATGAAAAACCTCTTCTTCCCCCCAGTGATTATCTGGAGAACGTGTGTATTCCCCTGTTAATTCTAATGAACCTTGAATGGTAATATACTGATCGTTTTCTTGGATCGTTATATTTGGGTCAAGGGAAATGGAAAGCAGATCAGCTACTTCCTGTCCTCTTTGAAACCAGACTGACTCTTCCAATGAAAACCGTAAAGTAGACGAATTTTCTTGAGACAAAGCGACTCCTCCTTTCATTCCTTTCACGTTAATCACTATGTCAATTACAATTTATGAGAGGAATGTTTGAATTATGATTAGAATCTTCTTCTAATTAGTGGATTTCTGAAGAAACTATCCTGAAAAGAAGGTCCGCAGCCGGAATACACGAAGACTCCTACGGGATTAGCGGGACAGGCGAGACCCCGCAAGGAGCCGTGCTCCGAGGAAGTTCGGCGCCGGACCCGTGGAAAGCGAAGTGTATGCTGGCTGCGAACTAATTATAAGAACACCACTCTTTTCAGTGAAGCCAAAAAAAATAAGAGGGAAAATTCCCCTCTTATTTTTTCAGCTGTGAAAATGCTTTTTCTGTAGCTGCAATTGTTTTTTCAATATCTTCATCCGTTAGTGTTGTGGATAAAAACATTCCTTCAAATTGGCTTGGCGGAAGGAATACTCCTTGTTCCAGCATCACATTATAAAAGTCTGCGAAATAATCTAAATTGGATGTTTTCGCACTCTCATAATCTTTAACATCTTCTTTGGTGAAAAAGAACCCAATCATAGAGCCAGCACGATTAATTGTAAAAGGTATATCGTATTTTTTAGCCGCTTCATACAAACCTGCTTCCAGCTTATCTGCTTTTTGAACAAATTCGGTATACGTTTCTTTTGACAGCTGGGATAATGTTTCATAGCCTGCTGTCATTGCCAATGGATTGCCGGAAAGCGTCCCTGCTTGATAAATTGGACCGCTTGGCGCAATTTGATTCATAATTTCTGCTTTTCCGCCATATGCTCCAACCGGAAGTCCTCCGCCGATTACTTTCCCTAAACATGTTAAATCAGGTGTAATGCCAAAGTAGCCTTGGGCACAGCCATAATCAACTCGGAATCCTGTCATTACTTCATCAAATATAAGCAAGGCACCATATTGTGTCGTAATATCACGAAGTCCCTGCAAGAAGCCCGGCTTTGGCGGGACAACTCCCATATTCCCTGCAACTGGCTCCACAATAATTCCAGCGATATCTTCACCAAATCTTTCGAAAGCATAGCGGATGCTTTCGAAATCATTGTACGCAACCGTAATGGTATTTGCAGCTACTCCTTCTGGAACACCTGGGCTGTCCGGCAAGCCTAATGTTGCAACACCAGAGCCTGCTTTTATTAGCAAGGAATCACCATGACCATGATAGCAGCCTTCAAATTTTATAATTTTATTCCGTCCCGTATACCCACGAGCCAAACGAATGGCACTCATCGTTGCCTCCGTACCGGATGATACCATACGGATAATTTCGATCGATGGAACCCTTTCTTTTACAAGAGTAGCTAGCTTGTTTTCAATTAATGTCGGCGCACCAAAGCTTGTGCCGAGCTCTGCTACCTTTTTAATTTCTTCCACCACTTGATCATTTGCATGTCCTAAAATCAACGGTCCCCAAGACAGGACATAATCAATGTATTCATTTCCATCCAAATCACGGATTTTAGAACCTTTTCCTGACTGGATAAAAACCGGGTCTCTTTTTACCGATTTAAATGCGCGAACTGGACTGTTTACTCCTCCAGGCATTAATTGCACCGCTTCTTTAAATGCTTCCTTTGACTTTTGATATGAACGCATATTACTACCCCTCATTTCTTATTGTTCTTTTAACCAGCGTGCCGCATCTTTTGCAAAATAAGTCATAATTAAATCTGCTCCTGCCCGTTTCATTCCTACAAGCATTTCCATCACGATTCTTTGTTCATCAATCCAGCCGTTTTGGGCAGCAGCTTTCACCATGCTGTATTCACCGCTTACGTTATAAACAACAATCGGAAGATGCAGCGTATTTTTCATATCTCGAACAATATCCAAATATGGCAATCCTGGTTTTACAATAAGAAAATCTGCTCCTTCCGCTACATCCGATTCAGCTTCTCTCAACGCCTCTAATCTGTTGGCAGGGTCCATTTGATATGCTTTTCGATCGCCAAACTGCGGCGTGCTGTCTGCTGCTTCACGGAACGGACCATAGAAAGCAGAAGAATATTTTACGCCGTAAGACATAATCGGTGTATCGATATAGCCAGCTTCATCCAAGCCTTTTCGGATTGCTGCAACAAAACCATCCATCATATTGGATGGTGCAATTATATCTGCACCTGCTTCTGCCTGACTTACCGCTGTTTTAACAAGCAGATCCAATGATTCATCATTTAATACTTTGCCTTCTTCCACGATGCCGCAATGTCCATGGCTTGTGTATTCACATAAACATGTATCTGCAATAATGACGATTTCTGGATAATTCTTTTTAATAAATCGAATTGCCTCCTGGACAATCCCATGATTGTGAAAAGCTTGAGTTCCACATTGATCTTTTTCCAATGGAATGCCAAAAAGAAGAACAGATTTTATTCCAAGTTCCTGCACTTCATCCATTTCTTCCCCTAAACGATCTAATGAAAGATTATAGATTCCCGGCATTGAAGAAATTTCCCGTTTAATATTTTTTCCCTCTGCTACAAAGATTGGATAAATTAAATCATCCGTATGTAAATATGTTTCTCGGACAAGTGCTCTCATGTTCGTAGATTGTCTTAATCTGCGATGACGTTTAAATTCCAAAGTCATTTGCTTTCTCCCCTATCTGTTTATTGTTAAATAGTGAACTAAATCTGCCAGCATGCCGTCGACTGTGAAGACTTTAGGCATTACATCGACTTTTATTTTATAATAGTCTAACCTTTCTTTTGTAACAGGACCAATCGAAACGACTGTGCATTCACTTAGTTTTCTACGGAGATTATATTTTTCCACTACAGACATAAAATGATCCACTGTGGATGTACTCGTGAAAAAAAGGATATCCAGCTCATTTTCTATGAGCTTTTTTGCCAATTGCTCTTCACTTTCTTTCGGAAAATAAGTATGGTACACAATAACCTCTTCTATGAGAGCATGCCTTTTTTTCAGCATGACAGCAAGGTAATCTCTTGCCAAGTTTCCTTTTGCAATCAATACTTTTTCCTTATTTTTCAATAATGGACGAAATTCTTCCACAAATATTTCGGCGACATACTCACTTGGAATGAAATCAGGTTGATATCCAAATGTTAACAGCGCTTTTGTCGTTTTTTCTCCAATAACAGCTATTTTAGGTGTTGTTTTTCCAAATCTTTCTAGTTGATGAAAAAAGGCCCTCACCCCATTGCTGCTTGTAAAAACAAGCCAATCATAGTAATTGGTTTTGCACTTTGTTGATATTTCTTTAGAAATCGCACATTCACTAAATGCTAGAAGCGGAATATCCACAGCGATGCCGCCTAATGCAGCAACCTTTTCAGAAAGTGCTGCTGCTTGTTTTTTTGCACGTGGAATCATAACCCTTTTTCCGAGAAGCGGATCAGCCATCAATGATATTCTCCTCTTTCAACTGATCGATTAATTTCTTTGCCCCTTTATTTGTTAAGATGGAAGCAGCAAGCTCTCCAACCTCCACTGGATTATTTCCACTAACGGTTTCTTTATAAACTGTTTTTCCATCTGGAGATGTGACAAGTGCTGTTAAAACCACTTCATTCTCGTCTTCCACTGTCGCAAAACCCGCTATCGGAACTTGGCATCCCCCGTCCATTTTATTTAGAAAAGCTCTTTCAGCAAAAACAGTCCTTGTTGTTTCTTCATTAGACAGCTTGCTTAATAATTCCAATACTTCTTTATCATCTTCTCTGCACTCAATGGCAAGCGCTCCCTGGCCCACAGCCGGCAGACAAACTTCCGGTTCTAAAAATTCTGTGACTACATCACTTGTCCAGCCCATTCTTGCTAATCCGGCAGCAGCTAAAATAATAGCGTCATACTCTTCTGTTTCCAGTTTTTTCAGGCGGGTATCAATATTGCCTCGGATCCATTTAATTTGAAGATCAGGACGCTCCGCTAATAATTGTGCTCCTCTTCTTAAGCTGCTTGTGCCAATTATTGCTCCTTCTTTTAAATCCTTTAAAGGAATATGATTTTTGCTGATTAAAGCGTCGCGATGGTCTTCTCTTTTTGGGATGCAGCCAATAATTAAACCGCTTGGCAAAACAGCTGGCATATCTTTCATGCTATGCACTGCAATATCAATTTTTTTATCCATCATGGATTGTTCAATTTCTTTAACAAACAACCCTTTTCCGCCAACCTTTGAAAGGGTTACATCTAAGATTACATCGCCTTTTGTCACTACTTCTTTCACTTCATACTCAAATGACGGATCCAGCTTTTTCAACTGCTCAATCACCCAATTTGTTTGTGTAATAGCTAATTTGCTTCTTCTTGAGCCAACAACGATTTTTCTCATAAAACGCCTCCATCATTCGATTCATTTTGTTTCCATTTCATTTAAAGAAATCATTCTTGACTTTTTAGGCTCTTTTCGTATAGATTGTTGTTTATTTAACCCGCAGCCTGTATACACTTCACTTTCCGCGGGTGACCTGTGAGACTCCTAGCCCGTACCTCGCTGCGGAGTCTCACATTGCTCACTTTTCTAAGCAGGAGACTAAGTGTATTCAGGCTGCTCTATACTTCTAAAATGTTTCTCTTATTTCAAAAACAACAAACCTTTAGAAACAGCCTTTTTTTTTAAAAATGAAAGTAGGAAAAATTGCCAATTAAAAAAAAATTAATTAATACGATTAAAAAACTTGCAATATTTAATAAGGCTATATTTCTTCCTCTTAATTTATTAGACACCCGTAAATACAGGTAGCTTCCATATGTTAGCAGTACGATAAAGGAGCCAATTATTTTCGGATCATACCAAGGAAATGAGGGTTTTTGAATTATGGCCCATTGAATGCCAAGTATTAATGCAATCAAAAGGAGCGGGACACTGATAACATTTAAAATATAGGAAATATATTCAAGTCTTGCCAAGTCTGAAATTCTTTTCAGCCTTTTGCCCCAGCGCTTCTTTTTAAGAAGATCATATTGAATGCAATATAACAAAGAGAAAATAAAAGACAGTGAAAATGCTGCATATGCTACAATAGCAGCGGTAATATGAATAAAAAGGAGTTCTGAAACTGCCTGTTCAGCCGACTTATCACTTTGTTCACGAATAGGTGCAAAAGTATGTATTGCCATTATGATAAAACCTAATACATTTGTAAAAAAAACAAAAAAATCCGTTTTTAACAGCCGGTTCATGGCAATGGATAACGAAATCAACACCCATGTATAAAAATATAATCCTTCCATAATGGTAAGTACAGGAAATCTGCCTGTTTCCATCATATAGATAGCCAAAAATGAAGTTTGCAATAGCCATACAAACGAAAGTAACCAGAAAGCTGCTTTGTTTGCTTTCTGGTTATTATGCATAAAATCAAAAAAATAAAACAAAACAGAAAATGCATATAAAATAATCAATACTTCATGAAGTCTTGTCATGAATACATCCTGCATATGTGTTTCCCCTCTAGTAATCCAATACTCTTTTCATCAAAATACAAAAATAGCATGCTGAAATAATCATTATTTATGATTCTAACTTTGCTTAAAAAGAAACATCTATCAAGCACGCTCGATTTCTTGGGTGTTCGCCTTACTCGTTGCTCATTACTAGGTAACAGAGGATGAACGACTAAGTACATATTTAAGGGAAATCACCTAAGCTTCGCCACGTCCTTATGTCTTCGTCAATTGACTCGCATCCTGCGAGACTGTGACAACGTCGTTCTAACCAGCTTCCTGTTGCTCGGCGCTTCTCATCATGAGCTTCACGCCTCGAAATACTAACGTTTTCTTCAGCCTGAAGTTGGTGCAAACGATACTTTGTCTTCACTCTGATATACTTGTTTTTCTTTTTTGGCAGGCTGAGGTTTTTCAAGCAAATCTTGCAATTGAAAGATTTTCACAAATAAATCCATCGACTTTTCCGCATCATCTGTTGATGCCAATTCCTTCACTTGTAAAATTGGATCTTTTAACATTTGGTTAATGATGCTTTTCGTATGTTTATTTAATACTTTTCTATCTCGATCGCTAAGATGCGGAAGCTTTCTTTCCAAACTTCTCATTGTTTCTGCTTGGATAGACAGTGCTTTATCACGCAAAGAAGATATAACTGGAACAATTCCTAATAAATGCAGCCATTGATTAAACTCTACTATTTCTGCTTCAATCATCAGCACTACTTTTGCCGCTTCTTTTTGTCGTTCCTGCCTATTCGCTTCCACAATTCCTTCTAAATCATCGATGTCATAAAGAAATACACTTTCGAGTTCTGCTAATTCAGGATCTAAATCCCTCGGAACAGCAATATCCACCATAAAAAGCGGCATTCCTTTGCGAACTTTTTCAATATTCTGCATCATGCTTTTCGTAATAACAAAATCATTCGCACCAGTGGAACTGATTAATATATCAGCATTGATCAACGCACACTGAAGCTCGTCTAATGATTTTGCCTGTCCATCAAAACGATCGGCCAAGCCCTGCGCTTTTTCGAAAGTGCGATTTATCACCGTTACGTTTTTGGCTCCATTGCTGTATAAGTTTTGAATAGCCAATTCTCCCATTTTGCCGGCGCCTAAAATAAGAACATTTTTATTTTCAATTGTTCCAAATATCTTTTTTGCCAGCTCCACAGCTGCATAGCTGACCGAAACTGCATTTTCGCCAATTTCTGTTTCCGTATGAGCTTTTTTCGCTAATGTAATGGCTTGTTTAATAAGTTGATTAAAAACAGTTCCAACAGATTGAACTTGTTGTGCTTCCATAAAGCTAGTTCTAACTTGGCCAAGTATTTGCGTTTCTCCTACAACCATAGAGTTTAATCCGCATGCTACTTGGAATAAATGGTTAATTGCACCTTCTTGTTCATAAACAAATAGATATGGAACAAATTCGTTTTGCTCCATTCCAAACCATTCAGATAAAAATTCTTTTACATAATAACGACCTGTGTGCAGCTGGTCTACTACAGCGTATATTTCCGTTCTATTGCAAGTTGATATAATCACATTTTCTAGTATGCTTTTTTTATGCTGCAACTGATTCATCGCTTCCCCTATTATGGATGAATCAAACGTTAAACGCTCGCGTATTTCTACTGGGGCTGTTTTATAATTAAGTCCAACAACCAATATATGCATAAGCTAATTGACACCCCTAACAATTCAAATAAACAGATAGTTATTTATAATAATTCTAAATATGGATTTATTATAACAGATTTTCATCTCGAATGAGCTAATAAATTCTTTCCTATTTGTGAACAAATTGTGAAATCTAATATAGCCCCCCAAAAAAATCCATATAAGGAAATAGGGAAAAATAGACGATATAGCTTTTCTTCCAATACCCTGCGCAATGTAAATGAAAACCTTTAATAGAAAGCAATTAGTTCCATACAAAAACCAATGCTATTTTCATTTTATCATAAGTTGCTTTACTCTGCCGCATCGATTATTTCCAGCTATGCTGCTTATAAACTTAAAGCAAACAGATATACCTATTATATCTTTTTTTGAACGACCTTACTCTATATTCAGTAAATTTTTCATGCATTTCCTCTTTTTTCTGTCTGAATTTTTTCAGTTATATATGCAGTAAAACAAGTAAAATTCCCCAATAAGCGTCCTATAGTCTGAATTTTTATCCAATTTTGAATGTAAGGTTGAAATTTCCCTTCTTTACAAATAAAATGAGTAAGTTAGTCCAACGCAATAAGGAGTGTAAACAATGAAAAACAGCTATATAAAAACTGCCTCCAGCTTATATGTGAATTATTTAATGCTTGGTATGGTGAATATCATACTGGCATCTAATATGCCGTATTTAACGAAGCAATTGAACACAGATAGTGCTGGTGTAAGTTATATCATTTCAGCAATAGGAATTGGCAAATTACTTTCCTATTCTCTATCAGGCATTTTGTCAGATAAATTTGGGAGAAAGCCTCTTATCTTGCTTTCAGGGCTGATGATGGCCTTATTTTTAGTCGGAATCCCTTTGGCGCCAACCTATCAAATCGCTTTTCTTTTTGCTATTTTAGCAGGGGTTGCTAATTCTGCCATGGATGCTGGAACCTATCCGGCACTCATTGAAATTTTCCCTACATCAACAGGATCTGCCAGCGTATTAGTAAAGGCATTTATGTCTGCTGGGGCTGCTTTGCTGCCATTAATGATTGCCTTTTTTGCAAATCACGATTTGTTTTATGGTTATTCTTTTTTTATTCCTGCTGCCATTTACTTTCTTAATATGATGTTTTTATGGAAGCGATCATTTCCAAATCATAAAGTTGAAGCTTTACCTACAACGGAAAATATAGAAGAAAGAAAAAAATTTCAATCAGAGCCGCAATTTTTGAAAGAAGGACTAGCTCTTATTATCATGGGATTTACATCCACCTCATTATTTACCGTTTCGCAAATTTGGCTTCCTACCTATGGGCAAAAAGTGATTGGGATGAGCGCTACAAGTTCTGTTAAATTGTTAAGCTTTTACAGTATCGGGGCATTAATTTCTGTTTTGGCATTATCGATTTTATTAAAAAAATTAATCCAGCCAATTACTGTCGTAGTTATTTATCCTATCATTACCTTTTTCGCAGTAATGGTTTTATTAACAATAAAAACACCAAGCATCTCCTTTATCGCTTCCTTTTTCTTAGGATTTTCTACAGCAGGAGTTTTTCAGTTATCTATAACCATTATGACCGAATTGTTTTGGAAGAAAAAAGGGTTTGTTACAGGATTGGTCGCAACGGCAGCTGGATTGGCTTCTGTGTTATTGCCAATTGCTACAGGCATTATGTCAAAAACCGGTCATATATCGATTATCTTTATTTTTGACGCTGCTCTTTCTTTAGTCGGAATCACAGCAGCAGCTATTGTAAATTATCGATATAGAAAGATAGTGAGAAAAAATACCGAAAAGCAAATGCCTATTACAGCATCATAACTCACTCTTGAGATCGCCTTCATGAATGTGACGGCGATTTTTGTTTTATCCACCCTATTAAAAAAGGAGTACTTCCTTGTCATGTCGAAATGAGTATGTGACACGTTGTACAACCTAGTTCTTCTTTTGTTGATTCTTCTTGTATGTTTGATAGAATAGCTTATTAGGTAATAGTCATTAAAACGTATTACGAGTTATATACATACAAAAAAGATTGAATTTATCCCACTCTTAACGGGCAGTAAGCCCCCACCTCAGGGATGCTGAGAAATCGAGGAAGCTAGGTGGGGGATAACTGCCCGTAATGGTCCGATAAGTTCAACTAACCATCAGTAGGGGATGAAAAAAACCCCCACTGATGGAAAGGTTCACTTTATTACGTCTAATATTTCTATACGTGATAAGACATCCTTCTTGTTTTCACTCATTATAGAAGAATGCTGAAAGATTAGCCGATTAAACGGCTGAAAAAGAAGGGACTATCAGGAGCAGGAGGACATAATGAAAACACAAAAACTATTCTCTGGGATTATATTAATTGGATTTGGGTTATATTTTCTTTTAAAAGAATATCCTATTCCATCGGTGTCATCGCTTTTAGTTTGGCCGACTTTACTGTTAATAGTAGGCATCGCATTTTTATTTCAAGGCTATGGAGGAAAAGATTACAGCTTCATTTTGCCAGGAATAATTTTTACTGGTTTTGGACTTCATTTTCATTTAGTTCACAAACTTTCCATTTGGCCTGATCATGCAGGCACATTTGTATTAATTATTGCACTAGGTTTTATTCTGCAGCATCAAAAAACAGGGAAAGGCATGATGAATGGACTGTTGTTCCTTTTTTTAGCCGTTCTTTTATTATTTTATCAAGACATTTTAAAATCAGTAGGATTCTTAAAAATCAGTCCTTCTGTTATGAGGAAAATTATCCCGATGCTGTTCCTGCTTGTAGGCGGCTATTATTTAATTTCTAAGAAAAAGTAAATAGGCTTCAAAAGGCAGACACTAAAACTTTCTGGTTTTAGTGTCTGCCTTTCTTTATGGTTTTTTTCACGCCGTCTTAACGTGGCCATCTTTTTTCTTCTGACAAAATAAAGTAAACTTCCATCATTGGGGGTTTTTCCTCATCCCGCACTGATGGTTAGTTGGATTTATCGGACCTTTACGGGCAGTTATCCCCCCACCTAGCTTCCTCGATTTCTCGGCATCCCCGAGGTGGGGGGATTACTGCCCGTTAAGAGTGGGATAAAAATAGTGAGCGCAAATTTCAGCACTCACTATCCATTCAAGTTTATTTTCTCCTGGCACTTATTTCGCCAAATGCTGCAGCAAGGACCATACTTTGTCTTTTCCTTCACCAGTTTCCGATGAAAAAAGAATCAGATAATCGTCTTCGCTTAAATCAAATGTTTCTTTTGTTACTTTTAAATGCTTTTGCCATTGTGACTTGGATATTTTATCCGCTTTTGTCGCTATTATGACGCAAGGAATATTATAATGCTTTAAAAAATCATACATTAATACATCGTCTTTTGTTGGCGGATGCCGGAGATCGGTTATTAAAATAACTGCTCTCAGTTGATCTCTTGATGTAAAATACGTTTCAAGCATCTTCCCCCATGCTTCCCGTTCCTTTTTGGAGACTTTTGCATAGCCGTATCCAGGTACATCTACAAAATGGAGGATTTCATTAATTAAATAAAAATTTAATGTTTGTGTTTTACCAGGTTTGGAAGAAATGCGGGCTAACGCTTTTCTTCCAAGCATTTTATTAATAAACGAGGATTTCCCTACATTTGACCTGCCAGCCAATGCAAATTCTGGTATATCTGCTTCAGGATATTGATTTGGCTTTACAGCACTAATTACTATTTCTGCGCTATTTACTTTCAAGAATGTACACTTCCGTTCAGAGCATGTTTTAATACTTCGTCTACATGGGATACAAGAATAAATTCAAGATCCTCACGTACACTTTCTGGAATATCATCTAAATCTTTTTCATTATCTTTTGGTGCAATAATGGTCGTTAATCCAGCTCGGTGGGCACCCAAGGATTTTTCCTTTAATCCCCCAATTGGCAATACTCGACCTCTTAAGGTTACTTCCCCTGTCATTCCGACTTCCTTTCTGATTGATTTGCCAGAAAGAGCAGAAACAAGTGCCGTAACCATTGTTATACCGGCAGAAGGACCGTCTTTTGGCACAGCACCTTCTGGAACGTGGATATGAATGTCATTTTTTTCATGAAATTTTGGATCAATGCCAAGTTCTTCTGATTTGGAACGAATATAGCTGAATGCTGCTTGAGCTGATTCTTTCATGACATCGCCGAGTTTTCCAGTCAACACCAGCTTGCCTTTTCCAGGCGCTAACGATACTTCTATTTGCAGGGTATCACCGCCGACAGTGGTATAAGCAAGACCTGTTGCCACACCAACCTGATCTTCCTCTTCCGCCTGCCCAAATCGGAATTTAGGCTTGCCAAGAAACTCTTCCACATTTTTGCTTGTTAAAATAATTTTTTTCTTATCGCCAGAAACGATTATTTTGGCTGTTTTCCTGCAAATGGCAGCGATTTGTCTTTCTAGACTTCGCACGCCAGCTTCCCGTGTATATAAGCGGACGATTTTTTGAATGGCATCTTCTCTAATTTGCAATTGCCCTTTTGTTAATCCATGATCTTTTATTTGTTTTCCTAACAAATGATCCTTCACAATGTGTATTTTTTCTAATTCTGTATATCCAGCAATCGAAATAATCTCCATTCTATCTCTTAGCGGAGCAGGTATTGTTGCCAAATTATTGGCTGTTGCAATAAACATAACTTTGGAAAGGTCATATGTTTCTTCAATATAATGATCACTAAAGCTGTGGTTTTGCTCTGGATCCAACACTTCCAGCATGGCTGCAGAAGGATCACCGCGGAAGTCATTGGACATTTTATCAATTTCATCCAGCAAAAATACTGGGTTGATTGTGCCAGCTTTTTTCATGCCTTGAATGATTCGGCCAGGCATTGCCCCTACATAGGTTCTTCGATGCCCTCTTATTTCCGATTCATCTCTAACGCCACCAAGGGAAATGCGGACAAAGTTGCGATTAAGCGATTTGGCAATCGATCGGGCTAAGCTTGTTTTCCCGACTCCCGGAGGTCCAGCTAAACATAAAATGGGGCCTTTTAGAGAATTTGTCAAGTTCTGTACTGCTAAATACTCTAATACCCGCTCTTTCACTTTTTCCAAACCGTAATGGTCTTTATTTAAAATATTTTCTGCTTTGTTAATATTTAAATCATCTTCTGTAGCGTTTGACCAAGGCAAGGTAATTAACCATTCTATATAGTTCCGGATTACAGAGCTTTCAGCAGAAGTAGACGGTATTTTTTCATAGCGGTCCAATTCCTTTAGAGCAGCTGTTTTTACATGCTCCGGCATGCCGGCTTCTTCGATTTTTTCCGTAAGCGTACTTACTTCTCCACTCTTGCCGTCTTTATCGCCAAGTTCTTTTTGAATGGCTTTCATTTGTTCGCGTAAATAATATTCTTTTTGGGTTCTTTCCATGGACTTTTTCACGCGTTGTCCGATTTTCTTTTCTAAATTGAGAACTTCTTTTTCATTGTGAATAATATCAATAACATAATTGATTCTTTTTTTATTGTCCAATGTCTCCAAAATATGTTGTTTTTCTTTTAATTTTATTGGCAAATGGGAAGTAATAATATCAGCCATTCTTCCTGGTTCTTCCATATCTGATACAGTGGCATATGTTTCATTTGATATTTTCTTTGATATTTTTATGTATTGCTCAAAATATTGAAGCATAGTGCGCATTAACGCTTCATCTTCTACATCTTTAGATGTATCTTCTTCATATACATTCAAGCTTGCAGCAAAATATCCGTCTTCTTCTATCAGTTCCTGAATTTCTGCCCTTTTAAGCCCCTCCACCAATACACGGATTGTGCCATTTGGCAGCTTTAACATTTGTTTTACCTTCGTTAATGTACCTATTCTGTATAAATCCTCTTCCGAAGGATCATCCAGGTCAATATCCTTTTGCATGGTTAAAAAGATTAAATGATCATCTACCATTGCTTTTTCAAGTGCCTGCACCGACTTTTCACGGCCTACATCTAAATGTAAAACCATCGTTGGATAAACAAGCAGTCCTCGAAGCGGCAGGAGGGGGACAATTGTACTATTCATTTCCTCCATAACGTTGCACCTCCAGCAATAAAAGTTCCTTTACATTTCTAATACTTTGTACAATTCTATCTTATTTATCAAAAAGTGTCTATTAACTAGGGTTATTATCCGCTTATATAAAGGGAACCTTTCCATCAACGGGAGTTTTCTTCATCCCCCATTGATGGAAAGCTTTCGGTCCACAGGATGTGGATCACACAAACGTCGCCACAGGAAGTGGCGACCTTAGTTTGTGTACCTCTATCGGATCTTAACGAGCAGTTGTTCCCACTAGCTTCCTCGATTTCTCAGCATCTTGAGGTGGGGGTCTTACTGCCCGTGAAGAGTGGGATAAAATAGAACTTTTTCATTTTACTGAATGTCATTCATGTAAAAATATCCTTTTCTTTAAAAAGGAACCCTTTTTAGGTGATAGTATTAGTATCTTATCAAACTGCCTGTAATATGTCCTGATATCAAAAAATATTTGTGTATTTATATTTCATACGTTCTTGTAAAGCTTAACATTTGAAATGGTTACATTTATCAAGATATTTTAAAGAATTGTTCTATTCCCAATAAAAAGCCGATTTTTAACTCTACTCTATTTTAAACTACTCACCACTTAACAACCTTATCCCACTTCCAACAAGAACATTCGTTTCTATTTTAACATACGGAGGAAAGTGTTGGCTAATGCCAACCGACATTCATCTCCTACCTACTTATTGGGCTTTTCCCTCCACATTCCTTGAGGTGGGAGTCTTCTGTCGAAATGATAAAACAATTTACTTCGACAGGAAAATGTCCTCTATTATTAATGGACGAAAACCTTTCCATTTACCGATCAGTAAAAAAGCTTTAATCCCCCACTATTATACGGAAAATTAAAGCTTTTACTTTATATGCTTTTTTTCTTGGAAATGTCTATCGCAGACGACAGGATTTCTTCTTTAATTGATTCTTTTATTAAGGCATGACCCAATACTTCTTTTAACGTTGATACTGGAACAAGCGTAATTCCTTGTACTTCCTCTAAAATGGATTGCATATTTTCTATCGGGATAATGACTCTTTCTGCACCGGCTTTTTGGGCAGCTTTTACTTTTGCAAGTACACCGCCAACAGGCTTTACTTTTCCATGTATGCTTATTTCGCCTGTCATTGCCACCTTATGGTCTATTGGAAATTTATATATAGCAGAATAGATGCCTGTTGCCATTGATATTCCTGCCGATGGCCCATCTATTGGCACTCCGCCGGGAAAATTCACATGGATATCGAATTGATCTGCTGGGACATTCATGGAACGAAGAACGGTAATAACATTCTCAATTGATCCTCTTGCCATACTTTTTCTTCTAATTGATTTTCCTTGTCCGCCAATGCTTTCTTCTTCTACAATCCCTGTAATATTAATGGATCCCTTCTCTTTAGCAGGAATAACGGTTACCTCTATCTCCAACAAAGATCCGATATTTGTTCCATAAACAGCTAATCCGTTTACAGATCCAATCAACGATTCTGTATTAATTTTCCTCTCCAATCTCGGTACAAGCTGACTAGAATTAATAACCCATTCCATTTCTTCCTCTTTTATGAAGCTTCTGTCTTCTCCAATAGCCAAACCTGCTGATATTTGAATAATATTTACTGCTTCTCTTCCATTTCTTGCATACTCCGCTAATATGTCTAATGATTGGTCGCTAATAGTCAGATTCACTTTATCAGCCGCTTTTTTTCCAATCTTTACTACTTCCTCTTTCGTTAATTCTCGGAAAAAAACTTCCATGCAGCGAGAACGAATAGCTGGAGGGATTTCATTAGGAGTTCTTGTAGTTGCTCCAATTAAACGGAAGTCAGCTGGAAGGCCATTTTTGAATATTTCATGAATATGTGTTGGTATATTCGCATTATCTTCATTGTAGTAGGCACTTTCAAGAAAGACTTTTCGATCTTCCAACACTTTCAGCAGCTTGTTCATCTGCGTTGGATGCAGCTCCCCAATTTCATCAATAAATAAAACTCCTCCATGGGCATTTGTTACTGCACCTTGCTTCGGCTGCGGGATACCTGCTTGTCCCATTGCTCCGGCTCCTTGATAAATGGGATCATGCACAGAACCAATTAACGGATCGGCAATTCCTCTTTCATCAAATCTGGCTGTTGTTGCATCCAATTCAACAAATACCGAATTGATTTTAAAAGGAGACTTTTGATTCTTTTTTGCTTCTTCTAAAACAAGCCTAGCAGCTGCAGTTTTGCCTACTCCAGGGGGTCCATATATGATCACATGCTGCGGATTTGGTCCACAAAGAGCAGCTTTCAACGACTTGATGCCGTCTTCCTGTCCTACAATATCTGAAAAACTTGTAGGACGTACCTTTTCTGATAATGGTTCTGTTAAAGAGATGGAACGCATCTTTCGCAATTGATCCATTTCCTTTCTTGATTCTCGGTCAATCGATACTTTTTGTGTTCTTTGGTTTTTCAGTAAATTCCAAAAATAAAGCCCAATTATTATGCCAAAAAATAATTGGACAAATAAAGCGATCTCCGTCCAACTCATATTAATACCTCCCGAATATATTCATGCTGATAAAAATTAGTATCTCCTTCCATGAGTTGGAATAAACAGTTTTTCTTGAAAAAATCGGAAGATTAACACACGCTGTTTTTCCATTCTGGAGGAAAAGGAGTTCAGCAGGGGAAATGGGTATTGGAGCCTATAAAAAATGAATGCCTGCTTTCAAATCAACGCAAAAAAACTGTCCAATAAGGGAGAGAGCTCCACTTATTGGACAGTCCGATATCTTTTTATAACTGTTGTTAGGCAGATGTTTTTGTTTCTTTATCAATAACGGTTCCGTCTTCTAAAACAAGCTTTGGCGTAGCATTATCCGATACCGTTTCTTTTGTGATGATACATTTTACAATATCATCGCGGGAAGGCAGTTCAAACATTACATCAAGCATAATGCCTTCAATAATGGATCTTAAACCACGTGCTCCCGTTTTACGTTCAATTGCTTTTTTCGCAATTTCTTGAAGTGCGCCTTCTTCAAAATCTAATTCAACATTATCTAATTCAAGCATTTTTTTGTATTGCTTTGCTAAAGCATTTTTCGGTTTCGTTAGAATTTCAACAAGCGCCTCTTCATCTAATTGACCAAGGCTGGCAATTACCGGAAGACGTCCGATAAACTCTGGAATTAGACCAAAACGAAGCAAATCTTCAGGCAATACTTTTGATAGAAGATCCTTATCTTCAATTTCCGGCTCCTTCGATTCTGAACCAAAGCCTATTACTTTTTGACCAAGGCGTCTTTTTATAATTGGTTCAATTCCATCAAACGCCCCACCGCAAATAAATAAAATATTTGTCGTATCAATTTGAATAAATTCTTGATGAGGATGTTTTCTTCCACCTTGTGGCGGTACACTTGCAACGGTACCTTCCAAGATTTTTAATAAAGCCTGCTGTACACCTTCACCTGAAACATCTCTTGTAATAGATGGATTTTCAGACTTGCGGGCAACTTTATCAATTTCATCAATATAAATAATGCCTTTTTCCGCTTTTTCTACATCATAATCAGCTGATTGGATTAATTTCAGAAGAATATTTTCTACATCTTCTCCAACATAGCCAGCTTCTGTTAAAGAAGTAGCATCAGCAATAGCAAACGGTACATTTAAAATTCTGGCAAGTGTTTGTGCAAGAAGTGTTTTCCCGCTTCCTGTTGGTCCAATCATTGCAATATTACTTTTTGATAGTTCTACATCATCAATTTTGCTGTTTGAATTAATGCGTTTGTAATGATTGTATACTGCTACTGAAAGCGCCTTTTTTGCTTGCTCCTGTCCTATTACATATTCGTCCAAAATATCACGAATTTCACTAGGTTTTGGTACATCTTTAAATTCTACTTCTTCTTCTGTGCCAAGCTCTTCTTCCACAATCTCTGTGCATAATTCAATACATTCATCACAAATGTACACTCCTGGTCCAGCAACTAGTTTGCGAACTTGATCTTGTGTTTTGCCGCAGAAGGAACACTTTAGCTGTCCCTTTTCATCATTAAACTTAAACATGTCTTCACCCCTTAAATCTTCTTTGTATATGTTGATCGCACGGATTATTTGTTTAATCATTTTTTATAAAAACTCTCACAACAGTTATGTATTGCATTGTAACACAATGGTGTATGTACAGGAAATGAAACAACTTGCGACCAACAAATAAACCGTGGATCAAAATTTATGTACTTCTTTTAAGCATAACCAGATTCGCTAATATTAAGCCTGAAAAAATTAAATGCAATTAAAATCATAATATGTTTCCTGTACGCAAAAAGTGTCTTGCCTATTCTTATTCTATGTTCCATCTTACTAATATAAAACTAAGGCACGATTCATTCGCGCCTTAGTTTTTTTACTTACTTCTATTATGCAACAGTTTTACTGTTTTCCACAAGAAAATCGATTGCTTTTCTCATTTTTATATCCATTTTTAAGTTTTCAGTTCCGCCAAGTGCTTGTGTAATAGCATCTATAGGCATTTTATACATTTCAGCCATTTTGTCTAATTCAGCTGTAACTTCTTCTTCAGCTACTTCTAAGTTCTCAACATTAACAATTGCTTCTAAAGTTAAGTTAACACGAACACGTTTTTCCGCATCTTCTTTCATTTGCCCTTTTAACGCTTCTTCATCTTGACCTGAGAATTGGAAGTATAATTCAAGGTTCATGCCTTGTGCTTGAAGGCGCTGCTCGAATTCATTCATCATGCGGTCGATTTCCGTGTTAACCATTGCTTCAGGGATATCAATTGTAGCATTTTCAGCTGCTTTTTCTACTACCGTATCACGTACAGCATGCTCTGCTTGATGTTTTTTCTCATTTTCTAAACGAGTTTTGATTTTTTCTTTTAATGCGTCTAAAGTTTCAGCTTCTTCATCAACATCTTTTGCAAACTCATCATCTAATTCAGGAAGTTCTTTTCCTTTAATTTCATGAATTGTTACTTTAAATGTTGCAGGTTTACCAGCTAATTCAGCTGCATGGTATTCTTCTGGGAAAGAAACTTCAATTTCTTTTACCTCTCCAACAGCCATGCCTACTACTTGATCTTCAAATCCTGGAATGAATTGGCCTGAACCTAATTCAAGGGAGAAGTTTTCAGCAGTTCCGCCTTCGAAAGCAACTCCATCTTGGAATCCTTCGAAATCCATTACTACTGTATCGCCTAATTCAGCTGCGCCTTCTTCTTTTACTACTAGCTCAGCTTGTTTTTCTTGCAATGCTTTAATTTCAGCATTAACATCTTCTTCTGTTACTTCAGTGCTTACTTCTTCTACTTCGATTCCTTTGTACTCGCCTAAAGTTACTTCAGGCTTTACAACAACAGTAGCTTTAAAGATTAATGATTTGCCTTTTTCGATTTGCTCTACATCGATTTCAGGACGATCAACTGGCTCAATTCCAGTTTCTTCAATAGCGCCTGCATAAGCTTCCGGCAATAAAATATCGATAGCATCTTGGTAAAGAGATTCTACACCAAAACGTTGTTCGAACATACCACGCGGAATTTTCCCTTTACGGAATCCTGGGATATTTACTTTTTTTACTACCTTTTTAAAAGCTAGTTCTAAACCTTCGTTTACTTTCTCAGCATCTACTTCAATTGTTAAGACGCCGCGGTTCCCTTCTAAAACTTCCCATTTAGCTGACATACAATGTTTCCCTCCAACAATCTATTCTACTTTTCATTGCTTCTAACTTTTGTTTAGATAAAACTGCTTCAATCTTGCTAAAAACCATCGCCTCTTCAGGTTTTATCCTCGCAAGCAATAGGATAAGCAGCTATCTATCAGTCAAAATATTATTCGCATTTTCTAAATGCAACCATTACATTATATCATAGGTTCTAGTTGTTTCAACATCCAAGCCTAAATATTAGGATAAGAAATTTCCTCCAAGCTCTTTATAAAACTTATTGCTTCTTCCATTTCGTGCTCATTTACACTGTAAATGTCGCAATATGAAGCAATTTCTTCTTCTTGCCCATAATACTCCTTCATAACAAAATGATAAGCAGCAGCCCATGTCCTGTTAGTAAATATCTCGAGTTTAAAAGGATATAAGAGAAAAAATTGACGTTCCAGCAGAACTTTGATGTTTTCCATTAAAACAGGGTCTTCATGTTCCAATGTTTCTTTTAAAGCAACTTCAATTTCTGAAAACTGTGATTGTGCCTGAATATCTTCGAGCATGCTTGGAACAACGTTTATATATCTATTAAATTTATAAACCGCCACTTCTTTATGATATTCCTGTTCCTTTAGGATATTTAGAAGCAGCGTTTTTAAAAAAGGACTTCCTTCTTCCGTTGCAAGATACTCTTTAATTTCTTCTATATACGGACGAATATTTTGATTGGCTAATTTGGATATAAGCATCATTTGTTTATTCGTGTCTTGAATGGATGTTAATTCTAATTTTTCTCCGATTGGATAATTCAGATCTTCTTGCTTCTTATCCTCTTTATCCGTCGTACTCAAACCCATCCGTCTGCTAAAATCAAGCATCTTTGAAAAATGTTCGATTTTATTGGCAGGAATTTGACGATCTTCAAGCAGCACTTCAATAGTAGCAATAATTTCATCATATTCATGGAGCTGAACTAGAATCATCAAATATAGATCCAATACATGAATATAATCTCCCAACCCTTGATCCAGCATATTTTTTGCAATTTCTTTTGCTTGGTTAAGCGATCCTAATTCATAATAAGATAAAATTAAGCCAATTTGTATATCACTATTTTCAGGACTAAACTCCATCGCTTCTTTAAAATAAGAAATAGCCTCATAATATTTTTTTTCCTGTACGGCATCAAGACCCTTTCCAAGCAGCCTTTGATCCAAATCAGGGAAAAATACAATATTATCTTTCTTCTTTATATCCCGCTTCTTCATTGTTTTAACCGCCTAATGTCTCTAGTTTTAGCTAGTTTAGCATTTTTTTTTGCTCATGTGCAACCACTCTTTAAGCGCTGCTGCCCATTCTAACAATAAAGATTAGATCTTATTGATTAACTTAATTTAAACGAAAGGGAAATGAGGAATTACATCCTTGTGAAGAGAAGAAATCTTATATTCAAACCCTTATGTGAAACACGAATGATTTATTCCACACAAAAAAAGAGCCTGCCAAAAGGACAAACTCTTTTACCAACTATCTATAAGACTGATACTTCTGCTTTATGCTTTTCATATGCTTCAATAGACTGGTCATATTGTAATGTTATTTCAATTTCGTCCCAGCCATTTACAAGCATTTTTTTCCAATATGGATGAATGGCAAAGCTTGCTTTAAAACCGCTGTCATCTGCGATTGTTTCTTCTTCTAAATCAACCTCTAGATTATAAGGTTGATTTTTTGCTGCTTTTAACAAGTATTCCACCTTGTCCGTTTCTAATTGAATTGGAAGCATTCCATTTTTTAAACAGTTTTGATAAAAAATATCTGCAAAAGATGGAGCGATTACCACTTTAAAACCATAATCATCTAACGCCCATGGCGCATGCTCTCTTGAAGAGCCGCAGCCGAAGTTTTTGTTAGCAATTAAAATGGATGCACCTTGGTTTTCTGGATAGTTTAATTCAAAATCCGGATTCGGTCCTCCATCCTTGTTATAGCGCCAATCGAAAAAAGCAAATTTGCCGAAGCCTGTTTTTTCAATTCTTTTCAAAAATTGTTTTGGAATAATTTGGTCGGTATCCACATTCGCTCGATCCATTGCTGCTGCCTTGCCGACAAATTTTTTAAATCCGCTCATACTTCCCCCTCCTTGCATAATCTTTTCAAAATAATATTAAACGAATTCAATTTCTTGTTCTTTTCGTACATCAACAAAGCGACCGTTGATTGCTGCTGCTGCTGCCATTGCTGGGCTTACTAGGTGTGTCCTTGCTCCAGCTCCTTGTCTTCCTTCAAAGTTTCGGTTAGATGTAGATGCACAATGCTCTCCGCTTGGAACGACGTCATTGTTCATACTTAGGCACATGCTACAGCCTGCATCTCTCCACTCAAAACCAGCTTCCGTGAAGATTTTATTTAAGCCTTCTTTCTCTGCCTGCTGTTTCACCTGCTGAGAACCAGGAACAACTAATGCACGAACACCTTCTTGAACACTGCGGCCATTTATTACACTGGCTGCCTGGCGTAAATCTTCAATTCTAGAATTTGTGCATGATCCGATAAATACATGCTGAATTTTAATATCTGTAATGGATTGTCCTTCTTTTAAATCCATGTATTCAAGAGCGCTTTGCAATGCACGGCGGTCTGTTTCATCTTCGCAATCAGCTGCTGTTGGAATTGCTTCATCAATTTTCGCTGTCATCGCTGGATTTGTCCCCCAGCTGACCATTGGCGCAATATCATTTCCGTCAATTTCAATCACTTTATCATACTCAGCATCTTGGTCAGAAACTAGCTCTTTCCATTCCTTCACTGCTGCTTCAAAGTCTGCTGGTGCATATTTTCTGCCTTTTACATAATTAAAAGTTGTTTCATCTGGATTAATTAATCCTGCTCTTGCTCCGCCTTCTATAGACATATTACAAATAGTCATTCTTTCTTCCATAGAAAGGTTTTTAATGACATCACCTGTATATTCAAGCACATAACCTGTTCCAAAGTTCACACCATGCTTTGCAAGAACATAAAGAATAACATCTTTTGCGCCAACGCCTTTCGCAAGCTTGCCGCTAATATCTATTTTTAAAGTTTTTGGTTTTGTCTGCCAAAGTGTTTGTGTTGCAAGGACATGCTCTACTTCACTTGTTCCGATTCCAAATGCAAGGGCTCCAAATGCTCCATGTGTGGACGTATGGCTGTCCCCGCAGACAATTGTTTTGCCAGGCTGTGTTAAGCCAAGTTCTGGTCCAATGACATGGACTATCCCCTGTTCTGGGCTTTCTAGGTTTGCTAAAGGCACATTAAACTCCACACAGTTTTTTTCTAGGGTAGTCATTTGATTTAATGCAACTTCATCATCTATTTGAAAACGATTAAGTGTTGGTACATTATGATCCATTGTTGCAAACGTGCGATCTGGTCTTCTCACATCGCGATTTTTCATTCGTAAACCAGAAAATGCTTGAGGTGATGTTACTTCATGAACAAGATGTAGATCAATATATAACAAGTCTGGCTTTCCTTCTTCTTTATGGACAATATGTTTTTCCCATATTTTTTCAATAATTGATTTTCCCATCATTATCCCTCACTTTCTATCAAATTTCGTTTCTTTTATATATATAAAATCCTTTTATCCTGCCATTTTTCTGCTTTTCTTAAACAGTTGGCTTTATCTATTTATTGTCTATTATGCTTTTAACTGGTTTGCAAGTTTCGCTAGTATTTCTTTTTTCACTTCTTCCACCATTTCTGTTGTAGAAACAGTTTTTGTATTTGGAGAAATAATATCTCTTGTACGGAAGCCGTTATTTAACACTTGGTTAACAGCATCTTCGATTAAAGCAGCTTCTTCTTCCAATTGAAAGGATACTCGCAAAAGCATGGCTGCTGAAAGAATAGTTGCTAATGGATTAGCAATATTTTGTCCTGCAATATCTGGTGCTGAGCCGTGGATTGGTTCATATAAAAATGGACCATCCTCAGAAATGCTAGCAGATGGCAGCATTCCTAATGAACCTGTCAGTACAGATGCCTCATCACTCAAAATATCCCCAAACATATTTTCCGTTACCACTACATCAAATTGTTTCGGATTGCGAATAAGCTGCATGGCTGCATTGTCCACAAGCATATGCTCTAATGTTACATCAGGATATTTCTCTGCGATTTCATTTGCACATTCACGCCATAATCTGCTTGATTCAAGTACGTTTGCTTTATCAACAGAAGTTACCCTTTTAGAGCGTGTTTTAGCCATTTGAAATGCTTTTTCTAACACTCTTGTAATTTCTTCTTTGCTGTACACTAATGTATCAACAGCACCCGGTTTTCCACTAACCTCTGTTCGTTCACTTGGTTTGCCGAAATATATTCCACCTGTAAGTTCCCTTACGACAAGCAAATCCACATCTTCAATGATTTCCTTACGCAATGGAGAGGAATCTGCTAAGCTTGCATAATATGTTGTTGGTCTTAAGTTTGCAAAAAGATTCAATTCTTTTCTTATTTTTAACAGCCCTTGTTCCGGACGAAGAGGGACAGGCAGCGTTTCCCATTTTGGACCGCCAACAGCTCCTAAAAGAACTGCATCACTTTCTTTGCATAATTCAATTGTTGCATCCGGCAACGGACTTCCATCTATATCAACAGCACTTCCACCGATGTTTCCAAAGTTATAGTCAAATTGATGTTCAAATTTTTCTTCAATTACTCGTAAAATGTCAATGGCACCTTGTACAATTTCTGGACCAATGCCATCGCCCGCTAATACAGCGATTTTCTTTTTCATTACTTATCGCCCTTTCCATAAAAGTAAAACTTCCATCAGTAAAGCATGGTTTTTTTTTACTGATGGGCAGTTGTACAAATCCAGGTTTTTCTTAAATTGAAAATTAATGGAAACCCCTGTCAAACTGAATATCACCTAGCTGTTTACAATTTCAACTGTTTGTTCTTTTTCTAATATCACTCTATTGATTGCATGTAAATATGCTTTTGCTGAAGCTACCAAAACATCTTGGTCAAGTCCTCGGCCGTTTGATTCTGTATCTTGATAACGAACTTTCACAAATACTTGAGCCAAAGCGTCTCTCCCGCCGCCTACTGATTGAATTCGGTAATCTAAAAGGTTTGCATCACCATTTACCGATTTTTCCAATGTATTATAAAGGGCTTCTACACTTCCGGAACCTGTTCCAGTTTGCTCAATTAATTCATTTTTAGCGCCTGAAAGCTTAACAGTAGCTTTTGGGGCACTTCCTTCAATATGATTTACCTTTACATCTACAAGCTCATAATATTTTTCTTCTTTTGATAGTTTCTTCTCTAATACAATTGCGATGATATCTTCATCTGTAATTTCTTTTTTGTGATCTGTCAACTCTTTAAATGCGACAAATAACTCTTTTACATCACTATCGTCTATTTTTAATCCCAATTCTACCAATCGAGTTTTAAATGCATGGCTGCCTGAATGTTTCCCCAATACCATATTATTGGACTGGTACCCAACTAATTCAGGAGAAATGATTTCATACGTTGTTTTTTCTTTTAATACACCATCTTGATGAATTCCTGATTCATGGGCAAATGCATTGCGCCCGACAATCGCTTTATTTCCTGGAACAACCATACCAGTCAGTTCGCTAACAAGGCTGCTTGTTCTGCTGATTTCTTTTAAGTTGATTCTTGTACTCTTTTTATAGTGATCGTTGCGAATATGAAGCGCTACCGCGATCTCTTCTAAAGCTGCATTTCCAGCTCTTTCCCCTATTCCGTTAATGGTACATTCCACTTGTGTTGCACCATGTTCAATGGCTGCCAATGAGTTGGCTGTTGCCATACCTAAGTCATCATGACAATGAGTGGAGAAGGATACTTTATCGAAAGAAGGTACATTATTTTTCAAATATTGGAAAACCTTCGAATACTCATATGGATTTATGTATCCAACCGTATCCGGAATGTTAATAACATGCGCCCCTGCCTGAATAACTTCTTCAATAATTTCCGCTAAAAATGGAAGTTCTGTTCTGCATGCATCTTCTGCACTCCATTGAATAATCGGAAATTTTTGAGCAGCATATTTAACAGCCGAAACTGCTTTTTCCACTACTTGTTCTTTAGACATTTTTAATTTATATTGGCGGTGGATGGGAGATGTTGCCAAAAACACATGTATTCTTGGCTCTGCTCCATCTTTTAATGCTTCCCAAGCTGTATCAATATCGGACTGTACTGCTCTTGCAAGACCTGTAACCGAGCTGTTTTTGATGGTCTGTGCAATTTTTTGCACAGACGTAAAATCTCCTTTAGAAGCAGCAGGAAAGCCTGCTTCTATAATATCTACATTTAGTCTCTCTAATTGTTCTGCAATGACGATTTTTTCAGCAAGATTTAGATTAACTCCTGGGGATTGCTCTCCATCTCTTAGCGTTGTATCAAAAATCTTAATTCTGGACACTGCCTACCACTTCTTTCTTTTTGGAACTTTTAACAAATGGCATCATTGCACGTAGTTCTTTCCCAACTTTTTCAATTAAATGCTCATTTTCACGATTGTTGATTGAAGTAAATTCTGGTCTGTTAGCTTGGTTTTCTAAAATCCAGCCTTTAGCAAATTTTCCTTCTTGAATATCTGTTAATACTGCTTTCATTTCTTTTTTCACATCTTCAGTTACGATTCTTGGTCCAGTTACAAAGTCGCCCCATTGTGCTGTATCAGAAATAGAATATCTCATTCCAGCCATTCCATCTTCATACATTAAGTCAACGATTAATTTTAATTCGTGTAAACATTCAAAGTATGCAAGTTCCGGTTGGTATCCAGCTTCTACCAATGTTTCGAAACCAGCTTTTACAAGTGCAGTCAATCCACCGCATAGTACAGCTTGTTCACCAAATAAATCTGTTTCTGTTTCTTCTTTAAATGTTGTTTCCAATGCACCTGCACGCAAAGAGCCGATTGCTTTTGCATAAGCCAACGCCAATTCTCTTGCTTCACCAGTCACATCTTGGAAGATAGCGAATAATGCTGGTACACCTGCTTCTTGTTCGTATGTTCTGCGAACTAAATGTCCTGGACCTTTAGGTGCTACCAATAATACATCACAAGCTTCTGGTGCAACGATTTGGTTAAAGTGAATGTTGAATCCATGTGCAAACATTAATGCTTGATTTGTAAGGTTTGGTTTAATTTCTTCATTATAAACTTTTGTTTGAAGCTCATCTGGCAATAAGATCATTACGATATCTGCTTTTGCAGTTGCTTCTCCAACTGAATATACATCAAATCCATCTTCTACTGCTTTATCCCATGATTTTCCTTTTCTTAAACCAATGATAGCATTTACACCACTGTCTTTCATATTTAAAGCATGTGCATGACCTTGAGATCCATACCCAATTACTGCTACAGTTTTTCCTTCGAAATATCCTAAGTTTGCGTCTCCGTTATAATACATTTTAGCCATTTTTTATTCTCCCTTTCGAATTAAAAGTTATATTTTTATTTTAGTTGCTTATACGATTGAAAAAGTATTTTTAGTATTTACATTTTTTTGAGATCCACGAGGGAAGGCTGTTGTGCCTGTTCTTGCCAATTCTTTAATGCCATATGGGCGAATGAGCTCAATAAAAGCATCCACTTTATTTGATTCGCCTGTAATTTGAATAACAATGCTTTCTTTGCTTACATCAATAACGGATGCTCTAAAAGGCTCAATTAAGGAATATAATTCATGCCTAGTATGCGGTGTTGCCAGAACCTTAATCAACGCTAGTTCACGTGCAACAATTGATTGATCCGTTATATCTACTACTTTTAATATATCCACTTGTTTATTCAGCTGTTTTGTAATCTGTTCAATGACACCATCATTTTCAACATGAACTACACAAGTGATTCTTGAAATACCTTCATTTTCAGTATGTCCAACCGAGATGCTTTCAATATTATAATTTCTTTTTGAAAACAAGTTTGTAATGCGATTGAGCACACCCGATTTATTTAATACCGTCAAACTTATTATTTTTTTCAAGGTTTCATCCCCACCATTTCATGCAAACCTTTACCAGGTGCGATCATTGGATATACATTCTCATTTGGATCTAAACGGAATTCAAGTAAAACTGGTTCTCTTATTGCTAATGCTTCATCTAAAATGGATTCCGCTTCTTCTTCTGAACTAATTTGATATCCTTTTATTCCATATGCATCTGCAAGTTTTACAAAAGAAGGCTGAACAGACTCTTTACTGTGTGAGAAACGGGATTCGTAAAAGAATTCCTGCCACTGTCTTACCATTCCTAAAGCCTGATTGTTAAACACGATTATTTTAATCGGCAAATTTAACTCTTTAATTAGCCCCAACTCCTGGGAGCACATTTGGAAACCGCCATCTCCGCTGATTGCTAAAACAGTTGCATCAGGATCTGCTAATTGTGCTCCGATACTGGATGGCAAACCGAAGCCCATAGTTCCCAATCCCCCAGATGTTACCCATCTGTTAGAATCTTTAAAAGGATAAAATTGTGCTGTCCACATTTGATGCTGACCAACGTCTGTTGTAACTATTGCATCGCCTTTTGTTTTTTCATGCAGCATTTCCAATACCTTTTGCGGTTTTAACAAATCGGAATTTTCGTAATAATAAGGATATTCTTTTTTCCAATTTTCAATCTTTTTATTCCATTCGCTATTTTCCGGCTGTTTCCCATTTTGATTAATCAGCTCAGTTAATGCTTCTTTCGCATCAGCAACCACTGGAATTTTCGTTGGGATTACCTTGCCGATTTCTGCTGGATCGATATCAATATGTGCTTTCACTGCATTTGGTGCAAAATGCGCTAAATTTCCTGTTAATCGGTCGTCAAATCTTGCTCCGACATTTATCAGCAAATCGCATTCGTATAAAGCCATATTAGCTGCGTAGCAACCGTGCATTCCTCCCATTCCAATGAATAAATCGTTATCTGCTGGGAATCCGCCTAAACCTAATAATGTATGAACAACTGGAATTTGCTGTTGTTCCGCATATTGTTTTAGCTCATTGCTTGCTTTGGAAAAAATAACTCCTGCACCAGCTAAAATAACTGGTTTTTTCGCCGCACTTACAGCTTCTGTTAATTTACGGATTTGCATGTAATTTGGCTGTGTTGTCGGCTGATATCCTGGCAAATCAATTTCCTTCTCTTCAGGTACTTCCGTAATAGTAGCCGCAATATCTTTCGGAATATCGATTAATACAGGACCAGGTCTTCCGCTTGTTGCGATGTAAAAAGCTTCTTTCACAATCTTTGGAATTTCTTCCAAACTTCTAATTTGGCAATTATACTTTGTTATTGGAGTTGTTATCCCTAAGATATCTGCTTCTTGGAAAGCATCTGTTCCAATAACACCTGTAGCTACTTGACCAGTAAATACTACTAATGGCAATGAATCCATCATCGCATCAGCAAGTCCTGTGACGATGTTAGTAGCACCAGGTCCGCTTGTAGCAATTACTACACCAGGTTTCCCTGAAATTCTTGCATATCCTTCAGCAGCGTGTATGCCTCCCTGTTCATGTCTTGGCAAAACATGAAAAATTTTCGAATCATATATTTTATCGTAGATTGGCAATACAGCACCACCGGGATATCCAAAAATAAACTCTACATTTTCCTTTTCCAACGCCTGCAATATAAGATCAGCACCAGTTAACGGTTTTGCATTAGCCTTTGCATTTTCAAAGGCAGTTTCCTGTAACATTTGTTACCCCCCTCATATAAGTAAATAGCTACATCCATTTTATTAAAGGAATCTTGAAGTATCATTTTTTAGATAATTTGAAAATGTTGACAAAAAAAGCCTTTCCACCCCCATTGTATACTAACTACCTTTTAGTAGACAAAGGGATGAAAAGGCTTTTTGCTTTCCACGGTACCACCCTCATTCATACACAAAACTTGTGCATGCACTCAGCGGACATTTCTGTCCTTTTTTTGGTAACGAGTGGGCATCACTCGGTTAGCTCTAGTTGAACTAGTCTTTCAAGCTAACACTCAGAGGCGAGTTCATTTCACTTGGCTTCACCGGCTCTCAGCACCACCGGCTCTCTGTGGAATCCCAAAGTTGAAACTACTTATCCTCATCATCGTATTTTCAATATCTCTATAAAATTATAGTTAATACTTGTTTAATATGCGTCAAAAATTCTGTTTGAATACGCAAAAGCTTTTTTGTTTGTTTTTTCTGAATTGCTTTTGTTGAAGTAATCTTACGCTGAATTAAAAAAAGAGTCAACAGTATTTTTGAGAATTATTAGATTATTAAAACAGGCATAGTGTTTTAGAAACCGCTTACAATATTGATAAATAAATATTTGTGGAACTTAAAAATATCTGAAAAAATTTTTATAAAATTGTTTTATATTCCTCGTTTTTTCTATTTTTTGTATATTTAAGAAATGAATAAATTTTTTCCTCAACAAATAAAATGGACGTTCTCTATTATGTAAAACTCATGCATATTGATAGTAAATGCTGGAGCTTTCTTTTAAGGATTCACTATATACTGCATCAACTTGTTTGATCAGGCTAAAAAGTATTCCATGACTATTTTCTTTTGGGTATTCTATATGTATTTGCTGACTTCCAATAATGGTTTTTTTTCATACAAGGAGAAATATTTATTAGATTCACATTATAATACAATAATTATCATGCAGTACACTAACTTGTTATATTTTCTAACACGGTTTTTAATTTCAGCTAGTTTATGGGAGAAATGGACATATTCAGTAAAATGGAGATTCCTTTAAATAGAAAATAATAAAGTAAACTTCCATCAGTGGGGGTTTTTTCTCATCCCCCACTGATGGTTAGTTGCACTTATCGGACCTTTACGGGCGAGTTTCAACACCTAACTTCCTCGATTTCTCGGCATCCCCGAGGTGGGGGTCTTACTTCCCGTTAAGAGTGGGATAAATGCAACCTTCTTTAGAAAGCGATTGCATTTTTAGTGAAGTATTATCTGTTTACAGCAGAAATATCATGAATCCATGACAATTGAATATTTAGCACATTTTGTTTTTCATCTTTTAAATAGATGGTTTGATCATGTAAGTTAAGCTTTTGTATATATCCCTTGCAAGATTCTAAAAAACCATTTTTGTAATAATTAATAATAATCAGCCTGTTTCTTCCCAGTTCTTTCAAAACCATCTTACATTCTCCTTATCTATTTTCACTTTTATCTATCATCTATTCACAAAATATCATTACTTGATTTACTATACCTAATAGTATACCCGAAAAATAGTAAGCGTTTACAAATAACATTTACAACTTTGTGAACTTTTTGGAATAGATCTATTTACATCCTTTCTCATTTCATTGTTTTTTAAACATATTTCTTTTTCCTTTTATAAATATAATGGAAAAGAACCTTACAGTTCCTTGTAAACTTGCTGCAACTTTGATTACATTCATTTTGGAGAGCTCGATTAGAAACGAATTAACATTATTCTAATATATTTTGTTGGAAATCCAAATTCTATATGCGTCCTCTATTCTATCGATTTCTGACATAATCGTAAAAAAAGAGCGATGGAAAATTCTCCACGCTCACTTTTGACTGTCTATCACATCAAGTTACCACAAAATAGCAGTAAATTGTAGACGATTATTAATTGTTCACACATGATAGTTGCTTTTACCTACTTGAAATAGCCTATTTTATCATTTGCTCTCCATCATAAGTGGCTATTGTTTTATATAAATCAGGGCGTCTATCTCTAAAAATGCCCCACTCAATACGTTGAATTTCCAACTGATCCAAGTCAAATTCAGCTACAATAACCTCTTCGTTATCACGGCTCGATTCTGCTACTTTGTTCCCCTGAGGGCCTGCGATAAACGAGGATCCATAGAAAGTAATGCTAGAATCTTCGTCTTCCTCTACCCCGATACGATTGGACGCAACCACCGGAACAAGATTAGCTGCAGCATGTCCCAGCATACAAACTTGCCAATGGTCCTTTGAGTCAATCGTACTATCTTCTGGCTCAGATCCAATTGCAGTCGGATAAAATAGGATTTCTGCTCCCATTAAAGCCATGCATCTAGCAGCTTCCGGATACCATTGATCCCAGCAAACTCCTATGCCAATTTTCCCATATCGAGTATTCCAAACTTTAAATCCAGTGTCTCCCGGATTAAAGTAAAATTTTTCTTCATAGCCAGGTCCGTCTGGAATATGACTTTTTCTATATAATCCAAGCACCTCTCCCGTTGCATCAATAACAGCCAACGAATTGTAACGAGCATTATTTTTCTTTTCATAGAAGCTAATCGGCAAAACAACCTCAAGCTCTTTCGCAATTTGTCTAAAATGATTAACAGCTTTGTTTTGTTCTAATTCTGTTGCATATGCATAATAATCCGCTTTTTCTTTTTGACAAAAATACGGTGTTTCAAACAGTTCTTGCAGCTGAATAATTTGTGCTCCCTTGGCTGCAGCTTGTCTTACAAGCGACTCCGCTCTTTGGATATTTTCTTCCATATTATTAGAACAGCTCATTTGTGTAGCTGCTACCTTTACTTTTCTCATCATTCATTCCCTCATTTATCAACTAGATTTTTGCCATCTGTTGAGTCGTACAGTGAACATTGCCGCCCTCTTTTATGATGGACATTCCATTAATTTTGCGAATTTTTCGGTCAGGATAAACTGCTGCTAATGTTTGTTCTGCCACTTGATCCGTTTCTTCCGCAGTTCCGCCGAAGACAGGCAGAATAATTCCACCATTTACAAAATAAAAGTTTAAATAACTTAAAGTCAGTCTGCTGCCTTCAAACTCAGCCATCGGCGGCTGTTCAATCGGAATAATCTCCAGTTTTCTTCCTTTTGCATCGACAGTCTTTTTTAATATTTCAAGATTTTCTTGTGTAATCGCATAGTTTTCATCACTAGGATCGCCACATACTTGAATCAATACTTTTCCCGGTGCTGCAAAGCAAGCAAGATTATCGACATGGCCATCTGTTTCATCACCGCTTAAACCACGCTTCAGCCATATCACTTGTTCAATATTTAAGTATTGCTTTAAATAGCCCTCTATTTCCTTTTTGGTCATTTCATTATTACGGTTTGGGTTTAACAAACATTCTTCCGTTGTAATAACCGTCCCCTCTCCATCTACATGGATAGAGCCGCCTTCCATTATCAGTGGTGCATCAAATCGCTTTATACCATAATGATCCAAAATGCTTGGCGCCACTTGATCATCTAAATCCCAAGGAGCATACTTTCCTCCCCAAGCATTAAATTTCCAATTAACTCCGGCAACTTGTCCATCCTCATTCGTCAAAAAAGTTGGGCCATTATCACGAATCCAAGCATCATTATGGGCAATTGAAAGAAAATCAACATTTTCTTCTGAAAAATAACCTTTTACCTGTTCTACCTCATTAGGATTTACCACTACTGTAACAGGTTCAAACTCTGCAATCGCTTTTACCAGCTCGATATAATAACCATTCACTACCTGCTCATAATCCTCTGGGTAACACATAGAATCTTGCACTGGCCACGCAACAAAAGTACGCTCATGCTCCGTCCATTCTGCAGGCATTTTATAATGTAAATTTTTTGGAACCATCTATATACCTCTTTATTATTTATATTTAGAATAAACCATTTAAAACAAGAAAAAAAAAATCAATCTGTAAACCATTATCACATAATCGGGAAGGGAAATTCAATAGAATAATTTTGGTTAAGGAAAGGATGTAATCTGGAGTAAAATTTATCAAATACCCTATTCAGATAATAACCATTTTTCGCATTTTTTGTATAAAATTGTCTAAATGTTTCTCTTTATTCTATAAAAAGTAAGAGTATACTGTATTATACTAAATTTTTTTACAGCGAAAGGCAAACTTCTCGAAAGATTAGGACGCAAAGCAACAGATCTAAGGTGTTAAACTACGATGGCTGTGCTGCCTGAAATATTTTATATTTTGGGAGGTTAAACAAGGTAATGTTTAAATTTAAAGCTATCATTTGTTTTTTAAAAAGAAATCATAAATATAGTTATTATAACGATTATTGCGTTAGATGCGGCAAAAAGAAAAGGATAAAATAAGAGAGATAATCTTACTTATTTTTCATCTGAAATATTTTGCATTTCTAATTGACTGCTCTTTTGTTCTTATATAGTTTATGACTGAAGCTGCTAGAAAAAACTGATTGCCACTAACTCCAAAATCATGAAATTCTTAATCCCTTGGCTACTGAATGTTTCCATTTGTTTTGATTGAAAACTATCACTGCAAAAGAACATCATTCAAAATGTACTTTGTACCAAATCCAACATGATGCCCTCCCTCTATATTTCAAAAAGAGAATACATTTAAACATATCTATTTGATTTTCTTAGTTACTATATAAACCCCTTTTCATATGAAATCACAAAGAATTACTAGCCACTACTATATAAAACCATCCTTGTTATGAACAAATAGTATATACATAAACTATTTGTTACCAAAGCAGCTGTTATTAGAAATTTAATAGATCAAATGGTAACACTTTAAATAAAGGCTCTGTTAAACGATAATGTTGATTTTGGAAGGAAATTTGCGAGACTCCTGCGGATAAACGTACTGGAAAGACCCCGCAAGACGGGTACGAACGAGGAGACTTGCCAGTTCGTCCGCGGAAAGCGAGTGAATTTCCTGACCATTTATAAATCAACAATGAAATTTAACAGAGCCTAAATAAAAAATAGCTGCTCTCTGTATGACTGATTTAACTAAAGTTGGATCAGTCTTTTTATAGGTAAAAATTTGCAGACTTCATTTTGTTTATTTGAAAAAACAGAGGGAATAAAGATAATGTAACAAGCAATATTTAAATTTCAAGGAGGATGAAATAATATGACTAAAAGTATAATAGGCATTTATGAAACTCCCACAGAAACAATAGCAGCAATTCAACGATTAATGAATAAAGGATATGACTCGGGCGATTTATCTGTTATAACAAATAGAAGTGATACAGATTATTTAGAATCTCAAACTGGGACGAATGTAAGCCGTGGTAATGATGAATCTTTTTTCGAAAAATTAAAGGATTTTTTCACGATAGACGATCTTGGAATGGCGAGTAACAAATTATCCCACTTAGATGTTCCAGATAATGACTTGGATGAATATACAGAAAAATTAAATGCAGGAAAATTTTTGTTGGCAATGGATACAAAAGACTTAGACTGCATGGAAAAGGAAAGTGAACAAACAGGAGAAGCAACAATCGGCAAAAAAACCACCAATCAGAAAGTATATATAGATGCACCGGGGAAACACAATGATATTTATTTAGAAGGAAGTTCAGGGGATAAAGGAACAAAACTTCGATGACCCAGCAACAATATTCGGTGGATTTTATAGATGCTTTTAAATAAAGGCACTGTTAAATTTCATTGTTGCTTTTTGAATGGTCAGAGAATCTACTCTCTTTCCGCGGACGAACCGGTAAGCCTCCTCGCTCGTACCCGACTTTAGCCGGTTCCTGTAAAGACTGATTGAACTGAAGTTGGGTCAGTCTTTTTGTTTTGCGGCAATAAAAAAGCAAGAAACCTTAATTTAATAAAGTTTCTTGCTTGAGTTTTAGCACAATTAGATGCTATTTATAACATTACTAAAACTTGATTTACTCCAGTACGTTCCAGCACACGATACCCTTGACTTGCTTTTGTACCAATGCCTTTATTTACTGGAGAAAGTTCCATGTCTTGATACAAGATTTCTCTCCATTCAGCAGTCAAGTACTTTTGCTTCCATCGTAATTCTCCTCTTTCGGCCAAGAAAGCTAGCATTGCACTTGTGATCCCCAATATATAATTATCTTCACTATTTGCTATTCGTACTTTATTCTTTTGGGGTTTTTAGGGATCAGACAATAGAAAGCGAAAGAGCGTCTCACGCGGAAGGGAACTTGAAGGAAGCCAGCGATATTTTTGCCCATGCGGAAGGACAGCGTACCATTGCTTCTGAGGATCTTTCTAAATCAGGCACAAACAATTGGTCAAAACGCTCATGCTAAGGGTGCTCTTAACATTGCGAACGGGTTCACTTCGCATGTGGAGGGGGTAAACACAGTCTCTTCTGGCTTTTTTTCGCACACGGAGAGGCAATCGACAGATGCGAACCTTTTGGAAGGCGTTCATGTTATGGGAAAATTCGGTGCTGCAAATGAACTGCCCTATTCATGGTATTTAACAAATGGTACGGATGCATCTACGCCAAGTATTTCTGTTAAGATATTAAGCAATGGCAATGTTAAAATTGATGGAGCAGTCTCCACTCCAGCTGCAGATTATACTGAAATGTTTGAAACGACGGATGGAAAACCGATCCGATCGGTTTCTGCTACTTTCTTATGTTGGTTCATTCTGTAATTCTAAGGTGTCCTTTTTATGGTTGTTTAGTTTCCTCCAGCAGATCGATAAATTTCTTCGATCGTCTGCCCCTTCGCCCGAGCAAGAATCCCAATTCTTACCATAAGTTGTTTTTCCGAGTATTTCTTAATTTCAGAACTGTATTCCTTTCCTTTTTCTCCCTCCCCAATAACACCCTCTGCATTTAAGGAAATAGAAAGAGGTGTCAATTCCTCTAGCTTTTTAACCACCCTGTCAAAAAGATGAGGATGTTCACAAATCAAGCGCTGAAGAAGAAATGTTCCATAAGCAATATGCCTTGATTCATCTTTCTTTAAGTGGTCAATGCCCTCAAGAAGTCCAGGCATTTTACCGATCATTTGCAGTCCATCGTAAAATGATTTATATCCAGTTTCCGCCAAAACTCCTTCTGCAAACATATTGTACACAGTTGCCGCATCAGCTATTGCCTCGGGGGTTTGTTCATGCCAAAGCCGTTCCATTGTTTCGGGGAGAATTTCGTAAAATAACTTACGATAGGATTCAGAATGCAAATGGGTAAGATCGCCTTTTTCACCAATAGCATTTAACACCAGCCGAAAGAATTCAGTATGTTTAGCTTCATCGCATAAAAATGTAGTGAGGAACATCTCCTCTTCCAACCTACCTTCTCTCGCTACGACCCTAAGCAATGGGAGTAAGTCAAGAGTAACTGCTTCTTCCCCTCCCTGAAATTGAGCAAGAAGTTTCAGAATCCAGTCTTTTTGTTTAACAGATAGTGTTTTCCAGTCTTCTTGATCCTGTGAAAAATTGATATGCTGGGGATTCCAAATCCCAAACTTTTTTGCCTTTTGATATAGCTGGTACGGATATGAATCTTCCATTAAACCTTCGGAACTTGTCGTTAAGAGTTTCTTTCTCAAAAATATTCCTCCTTGGAATTATTATATCTACTAGTTTATGCAAAGAGGAGATGATACGTATGGACATATATTCTGGTTCGGAGCAAAATTAAAACAGTAGAATAAAGAACATGTATTCCTAAGAATTTTAAGATGCATTAAATATAGCTCCTAAAAATAACAAAGTCTAACCACTAAAATTCCTTTTCTTTTGGTCATACGAAAAAACCTCCTATATCGTTAGTAAGATAAGTCGATATACGGTGTAATTTCTTACATGACCGTTATACTGACCGTTTCACTAAACGATATAAGAGGTTGAATTAACGGGCTTTAAAACCCGATTTAAGGACGTCCCAGGAGAGATTCGAACTCCCGACCGACGGCTTAGAAGGCCGTTGCTCTATCCAGCTGAGCTACTGGGACATGTTTTTATTTCAAAAAAATGTTTATTCCTCATCAGGACAATATTTATTATATGTGTAACAAAAGTTAAAGTCAACAGTTTTTCATAACTTTTTTTCCTAACAAGGAAATTTTTATCAAAGTAAGAAAGTATTTTATATTTAGTTGGATGTCTAGCTACAGCGCCCTATCGACTTCAAAGCTTCCCTCAGCTTATTCCGTCAATAAGCAAGGACGCTTCAGCTTTTCTTCTTCCCTTGTTAGGAAAACATTTAGGCCGTTAGGATAATGGGAATTCCGTCGTTAAGTCAGTTAGCTTTCCGTTCGTAAAATCATATACTTCTGTTGTATATTTATTTTTTTCGATTGTTAAAATAACATAGGTCTTTTCCATTCTTCCTCTTGGCATTCGCAAGCTTCCTGGATTAATAAACAGAATATTATTGAGCATTTCCATTCCAAGAAAGTGAGAGTGCCCAAAACAAGCGATTTGTGCACCTACTTCTTTCGCTCGGTAGGAAAGGTTCGCAATGGAAGATTTTACTCCATATAGATGGCCATGTGTGACAAAAATCTTGGCACCATTTACTTCTTTCACAAGCTCATTTGGGTACTTTTCCTCGTAATCACAGTTCCCCCGAACCGTTTCATAGCCTTCCATCACTTTTTCACTAGCTGGAAGTTCAGAATCCCCGCAATGAAGAAATAGATCTACTTCTTCCTTGTGCCTTGTTTTTAATTTGCCTACTTCTTCTACAAAGCCATGACTATCACTCACAATAAGAACCTTCATCCTTCTCCCCTTCCTAAAAAACAGAATGCAGCTGTTCTTTTAACTTCTGTAATGCATTCGCACGGTGGCTGATTTTATTTTTCTTGTCAGCCGGCAATTCAGCCATTGCTTTTTCTTCTCCAACTACATAAAAAATCGGATCATAGCCAAAGCCGAATTCTCCTCGTTTCTCTTCTAATATAATCCCTTCACAAGTTCCAGTAAAGGTTAATGCTTCTTTTCCCGGGATGGCAACAGCTAAAGTACAGCAAAAACGCGCCGTTCTTTTGTCTGTCGGAACTCCTTCCAGTTCAGCTAGCACTTTAACCATGTTTGCTTCGTCATCTTTTTGTTCCCCTGCGTATCTTGCAGAATATACCCCTGGTTCCCCATTTAATGCATCCACCATTAATCCTGAATCATCGGAGATCACTGCTTTTCCAACTATTTTAGATACAGTTTCAGCTTTTAAAATCGCATTTTCTTCAAAAGTAGTTCCTGTTTCCTCTACATCTTCTATCTCTGGATAATCCAGCAGTGTTTTTACCGTATAGCCAAGTGGTGCAAACATTTGCTCAAATTCTTTTGCTTTGCCAGCATTTTTTGTTGCGATAATAATTTCTTTCATTGTATTCTCCTATTATGTATTTTATTTTTCATCTATTTTATTCTCGATTGTTTCACCAACTGCATCCCGCTGCAACTGAATAAGCTGCTGAATACCATCCTGTGCAACTTGTATTAAGCTTTGCAGCTGTGTATAAGAAAAAGTGGCTTCTTCACCCGTTCCTTGCAGTTCAACAAATTCATTTTCACTTGTCATAACGATATTCATATCCACTTCTGCCTGTGAATCTTCTTCATAATTTAAATCAAGCACTGCTTCTTTATTGCTTAGGATTCCGACGCTTGTTGCAGCCAAAAAAGCGGTTAGCGGATAGGCTGCTAATTTTTTATTCCTATAAAGCTTGTCCAACGCAATGGCCATCGCCACAAATGCACCCGTTATCGATGCAGTCCTTGTTCCGCCATCTGCTTGAATCACGTCGCAGTCGATCCACACTGTACGCTCCCCTATGGCTTCCAAATTCACTACTGCACGCAGTGCCCGTCCAATCAAGCGCTGTATCTCCATGGTTCTCCCCGTAATTTTACCTTTTGCTGCTTCCCGAATCGTCCGCTGTTCTGTCGCTCTTGGCAGCATACTGTACTCAGCTGTAATCCAGCCTTTTTTGCTTCCTCTCATAAATGGGGGAACTCTCTCTTCAATAGTTGCTGTACAAATTACTTTTGTATCTCCTACTGTAATCAAAACAGAGCCTTCTGGATGTTTTAAATAATTGGTTTCGATATGTATTGGCCTTAATTGAACGCTTTCCCGTCCGTCCTGTCTTATCACAAGTTTTCCTCCATTCTACTATAGACCAGCTGACTTCCTAAAGTTTTTATCTTTTGTCTAAGGCTTAAAATTCTTTCTATAGCCTTTCTCATAAAAGAAGAGGGCTGCATCCTATGCATACCCTTTTCTAGGCTTATTTATTATAGCAAACATTGTTTTTTAATAGCTACCTGTATTGACTTTTTGCGGTCGAGATACAGGCTCGGATATGCTTTTTCCTTCTTCATTTTGCAGGTCTTTTTTACCATCCACTTCCACAGCAACACTTTCAACGCCTTCTTGCTCGGTTAATGATAATACCAAAGAATTCAGTACATCATCGGAGACCGTTTTCACTTCATCTTTATAGCTGCTGTAGATGGACTCATTAAAGTTTAATGTCACTTTTCCATCTTCCACTGTTGGTGTATTAAGCAAAGCAACATCCGGCGCCATATCTGTGACCAATGGAGAATTTTTGTCAGGACCTTTTACCAGCTCCTCGACAGCTGCTGCAATATTATTGTCTTCTGTATTGCTTACCCGTTTTGTAACTGGCACATAATAATAGGAACCTGCCTCACCACCAATATAATAAACCGTTAATGGCTTTGTATTCGTTATATCCGCAACATCTGAAGTGTCCATATTAATGCCGACAGAACGTGTCAGTGCACCTTGAATCGGAGTCTTATCGACAGGCATTTCCGTTAATTCTTTCCCATTGATTTGCAGCTTCACTGAGTCGATGGAATCAAATTGGGTTAATGTCCAAGTTATAGACTGGAGAATTTTCGACTCTTCCTCCGCTTTATATTCTTTAAACTCTTTGGAAAAATCAACCGTCGCCACTTTATCTTTTATATTAACGCTGATTTTTGTATCTTGTGGAATCACTGCCCCAAATCCATTTGGCAGCATATCTGTCACTGGTCCATTCTTCACTAAATATTGCAGACTTTCAGTCGCAATGCTTTTTGTTTTTGGCAGATTGACCGTCTGTGGCACCACATAGCCATCTTTATCTACTAAATACAATTCAGTAGCAATACCGTTTTCAGCTGTTGCTTTTCCGCTTGTTTCTTTTGCCTTGCTCTCACTTTCCTTCGCCGCATTATCACTATATGTAACTTTCGGCGGATCATCATTTACTTTATTATTGTCCCCACCAAATAAACTACATCCAGAAAGCAGAATCGAGGAAATGCATACCGCTGAAACGATGACTGTTTTATTATACTTAGACATCATTAATCACTCCTAAGACAGTTTGTACTACTATGTATACGAGCTATTTTTTAAATTAGACCGTCTAAGAGAGAAAAATTTCTATTTTATCGAAATCGTGTATTTTCCGCATAAAAAAAACGAAGCATTTGCCTCGTCTTTTTATGTCAGTTTAATGGTCTCCACCATATCAATCTTCTGCTTTAGCCAGTTGGATGCAATCCTTGCAAAAATATCTTTTGATCCCGTCGTAAAAAATAGATGAGTTGTTTTATTTTTATAGGAAGCAAGTTGATTGTTATGGGACAAAATCGTACTTACCTCCCTAGCAGTTTCTGCACCAGAGCTGATTACTTTTACAGAAGGTCCCATTTCTTTGCGGATTACTTTTTCAAGCAAAGGATAATGGGTACAGCCTAAAATAAGTGTATCAATTTCTGTATTTTTTAATGGCTTTAATGTTTCGGCCACTATTTTTTTAGCAACAGCTCCACCGTATTCTCCACTTTCAACTAAAGGTACAAATTTTGGGCATGCAAGACTTTCTGTTTTCACTCGAAAGTTTATTTGCTTTAACGCTTTTTCATATGCTTTGCTTTTTACGGTTCCAATTGTCCCAATCATGCCGATATTATTATTCTTTGTCACTTTAATCGCAGTGCGGGCTCCTGGGACGATAACTCCAATAACTGGGATTGGCAGCTGTTCTTTTATTTCATCAAGTGCCACTGCTGTTGCCGTATTGCAGGCAATTACCAGCATTTTAATATTTCTTTGCAATAAAAATCTAGTCATTTCCCACGTAAATGACCTTACTTCTATACCCGTTCTAGGTCCATATGGACATCTTGCTGTATCGCCTAAATAAATAATATTTTCATACGGAAGCTGGCGCATAATTTCTTTTGCTACTGTCAGCCCGCCGACTCCAGAATCTATCACTCCAATTGCTCTTTCCAAAAAAACCGCCTCATTTTTCTCGCATTTCTTGATGCAACCGCATAAAAGTATCCTTTAATTGTTCTACTTCCTTTAAAGAATAATCCCCTAATACTTCTTCTAAGTAGCCTTGTCTTTTTTTAATTACTTCATCAATTAATCGTTTTCCTTCATCTAATAAATGGATGCGTACAACTCGACGATCATTCGGATCTTTCACACGCTGTACTAATACATTTTTCTCCATACGATCCACTAAATCCGTTGTCGTACTAAATGCAAGATACATTTTATTCGAAAGTTCGCCGATTGTCATATCTCCATCTTCAAACAGCCATTGCAAAGCAACAAACTGCGGCGGCGTTATCGTATAATTGCTTAAAATTTCTCGGCCTTTTTGCTTAATAATACCAGAAATATATCGCATATCTTTTTCAACTGTTGCAATCATATCAATATACTCTTTTGAGCTTTTTTCTTCTACATTCATCATTACATCTCCTACTATATCTCCAGATAAAATTATCCTATTTTTATATTTTTTCGCTTAACAAATACAATTATAAGCCACAAATCCTTCTTCGTAAATCAATAACAGAAAGGTCCAGCAGTCTGCTGTAAATTCGTTGAACAACTGTCAAAACCATGAAACATGAAAGCAAAATTTTCCTTCTATGTATGCAGCATTGTGCAATTGATTTTCTGCATCCACCATTACAGAATAATACCAGATAAAGTAAACTTCCATCAGTGGGGGTTTTTCCTCATTCCCCACTGATGGTTAGTTGCACTTATCGGACCTTTACGGGCGAGTTTCAACACCTAGCTTCCTCGATTTCTCGGCATCTTGAAGCAGGGGTCTTACTGCCCGTTAAGAGCGGGATAAAATTAATACCATATTTCGCCAAAGAAAAACCATATTCACTTTCCACTAAATCCAGTTCACATACGATTAGTGTAAGCAAACAAACACTGTTTATCCTTTCTTCCTTCTATTATGTATCACTTTATCACATAAAAAAAACCTCTTATATCGAGTAGCGAGGTTAATTTATGTGCTGCTATTCAATCAAATAGATTTTTCCAATACTGCTGTTTTAACTGGAAAACCATTTGGATTTGTTACCATTTCTTCTTTCACGACAACATAACCCAATGATGTATATAAACGTATATTGTTTTCCAAGGACATTCTAACCCTGCATTCCATTTTCATTTTACCGTTTTTTCCTGCGTAATCTTCTATCCATTTCAACATTACTTTTCCTATACCCTTCCCACGTGCAGATGGCGGAACGGACACTCTTGAAAAATAGACTGTTTTTTCTTTTAAGCTAAACCGCAAAGATCCAACAGGCTTTCCATTAACATAACTAAGGATAAATCGTTCCTTTCCCTCTTTAAACGAATTCTCCAATATATCAACCGATTCATTAGCAGCACTTGACGGCACCTCAAGAAAACGATATTCTTCAAACGCATCCCGCATTAGCTGGTGTGCAGTAACAATATCCTCTTCCGTTCCTAATCTAATTTCTACTTGCACAAAAATCTCCTCCAAACACCATCATTTTATAAATTTGGTAATATTTATACATATATACCTATTAGAATAGCATGTTTACAACTAGAAGGAAGAGTTTTTTATCTCAAACAGTAATTTGGATATTTATGTATAACACCAAATGGATATGATAAAGTGATCCTTCCATCAGTGGGGATTTTGTTCATCCCCACTGATGGTTAGTTGAACTTATCGGATCTTTACGGGCAGTTATCTCCCACCTAGCTTCCTCGATTTCTCAGCATCCCCGAGGTGGGGGTTTTACTGCCCGTTAAGAGTGGGATAAAAAATGAGCGATCAAAATGAATGTAAATAAGAAACAAATAATTATAGAATTAAAATACCATGACACTTATGTAGAAGAGGAAAAAGGGATTTATGGCGGAAACATCGAGTAAGGAGAAAACACTTATGAAAAAACATTGTTATGAAGATATGACTTATCATGCAAATTTCACGTGTGATTTGCATAATGACCCATACGTTTGTCCCGACAAACTTATACTTTTTAATGAAAAAGAAAAGGATTACGGCTTAATCATTCATGATGGAGGTTCTTCCAGTATAGAAATTACCTTCTGTCCATGGTGTGGTGCAAGATTATAGCTTTAATGGGGAGGAATATTAGTTCCCATAAAGAAAAGAAACTTTCCTTTTTTGCAATTTTTTGAAATGAACAACTTTTACTCAATAAGAGATAAGACGCATAATCTATCATGCGCCTTTCCACAGATCAGAGATCTCCAATGGTGAAAAGCACTCTTTCGATGGACATATCACAGTTTTTGAAAATGATTTCTGGATGTGAAAAAAGCTATATAAATCTTGTACCTAAACAGGTATACGGAACAGACGTTTAAAATTAAGCATTCCCAAAATTCATCAATTAACGACTATTCGGACCAATTTATATGTAAAAGAAGATGATTCAACACAAGGTGCTGAACTCCAAGACAAAGTTTGTTTGTTTTGGACTTCTCCTCTAATTGAATCATCTTCTTGGATTAAAGCTTTAGCTCTCCCATTCTAAGAAGCTCTACAACAGCCTGTGAACGCCCCTTAACGCCCAGCTTTTGCATCGCGTTGGAAATATGATTTCGAACTGTTTTTTCGCTTATGAATAAATCACTTGCTATTTCTTTCGTTGTTTTGTCTTGCACTAACAGTTCAAACACTTCTCTTTCTCTTTTTGTTAATAATGGCTTGTGAGTAAATTCGTTCTCCTTCAAATAGTATAACCCTCCTTGCCTACGCTAGCTATGAACTTTGGGATGGGTATTATCATAGTCTGAATATATTATGTAGGGAGAAGCCTTGGAGTGACTACATTTGAAGAAATTTGGACAGCTTTTTTCATTTTTCTTTTCATAGGATGGTATACAGTTAGTCTATGTAAATAAACCACCACCCCTTGATACAAGGTACTTATTTACTTTTACAGTTATATTATATGGTGAATCCTTTTCTAAGGTTTCTAATTATTCTACAGAATTAAGCGCTCTGTATATCTGTTCTAATTTCTCTTTTTCTTATGAACTCTTGTCCTCATAAGAAAAACACCGCCTGAATCGTATAAGAGAAATACGATTCAGGCGGTGTTCTTTCGCTATATGAATTTTATGTGGTACTATTTTTCCTTATTTTATATCCGCCGAAATGGTCCACTGCTGACGATCCAATTCTGGTTTTGAATCATTCAGCGTTAAGATTCCTTCTTCCGATACTTCGAGTGCCTTGCCATGATGAACGGAAGTAATTCTAACGGTTCCGTTATCATTTTTCGTTACAATCCAGCGTTGATTGTTATAGCCAAGATAGTTGTACAGCTGTATTTTATTTTGCGCTGTATCCAGATCAAGCGCCTTTCCTCCCTCTGTACGAATGGAATAAGATCCATATTCATCGCCTGTTGGAATCAATATCCAGTTCGTAGCTCGGGCTGCTTCAACTACTGTTACAGGCTCTCCGTTCTGGGATTTCGCAGTATAAAGTGCTTTGCCTGTTGATTTATTGATAAAACTTGTTGCAGTCAGGTCCGCTTCTGTTCTATTGCTGACCATAACATTCTGATAGGAAGCTAGCCCGCCGAATACATTTAATCCAAAATGGCCTTCCGCAAAGGTTCCATCCTGTAAATCCATTAGTTTCTGTCCATCCACATAAATTAGGATGTGAGGGCCGTTCGCTTCGATCTTCACTTTATAGGTCTTGCCCGGTTTAATAAAGGCAGGTACATTACCAATTACCATTCGATCTTCGAAACGGCCGTCCATCTTGTAGAAAAGACGAAAAGCCTTCATATTGGGATCAAGGTTGAAGTAATAACCACTTCTTCCATCTTCGCTTGCCCGAAACAGAATCGAACCCGCACCTCCAGATTGTCCCAGCATCATATCAGCTTCATACGTAAAGTTCCCTGCAGTTTCCTTTGCCATATAGTTTGCATCACTTGTATGCGTACCGCGGATTCCATTTTCAGTAATCGTCCACTTAGAAGCGGAAAGATCCGATTTCCATCCGGTCAAATTAGTATGGAATTCACCATCATACACTCTTACAATAACACTCGTAGAAGCCTTACCATTAGGTAAAGCTGCTGTAATAACAGCTTCACCTCTGCTTCCCGCTTTAAGCACTGCTTTGGAGTTATCTGAGGAGTCGATCTTCACGACACTCGAATTGCTCGATTTCCATTTAATCGGCTCCGTTCCTTTCCCTTTGCCATTCGCTACTGAAGCAAACAAAGTCAGAGCATCTTCTACATTCAACTCTCGATCACTTGTGTCCATTACAATTCTTGTATTTTCATTTGTGTCCCGATCCCAAGTATTCGCAAGAGAATGTACTTTTAATGATACAACATGCACATCTCCGCCCTTCGTGTAGAAGTTCATACTGCGGCTTGAAGGATCCGGGAAAATAACATTAGAGAAAACGGCTTCCCCATCGTTTCCAAATACTTCAATGGACGAATCATCTACAAATATATTTATTTTGATGCGTTTATTTTCCGGTTTTAAAGGAGCTTCATGGAAAGTAGAAAATAAGCTGGAGAAGTCTGTCTCCCCAGAGTCATCACGATCTACAAACAATTTATTTTCTGCAGTTTTATATCCAACAACTGTCTTTTCTTCTACACCTTCACGAACATGAAAGCCAAATTCGGTTATTTTACTGTCAGAAAGAATTTCCATCTCCGCTTCTATTTCAAAAGCTCCTGAAGAGATTCCCTTCAATAGGTTTGACGCCTTTTCAGGATTCACTGTCTTGTTCTCCGTTTGGAAAATGGTACTGCGAATGGACTGCAGTTCCTTAATCGGAGCTTGTGCAAGTCTCACACCTTCCTCCGTTTTTACCAGTCTTACTTCTCTCGGAATAGTCAACTCGCCCTTCCAGCCTGCAGTTGGAAATGCGAATGGATAATCCCAGTTGGACATCCATGCCATCATTACGCGGCGGTTATCTTGCATGTTTGCGAAGGACATAGATGCATAAAATTCTTTCCCATTATCTGTTCTTAACACTTCCCCAGCTTTATTATCATTGATAAATTTACCATCCGCTGTTAGCTGCCCTACAAAATATTCAGCATCGGATCCTTGTGTTTTCGGATTGGCTCCTGTACTAATCATCAGCACCCATCTTTTTTCTTTCGTTCCGTTTACCTTAAGTTCAAAGAGATCAGGGCATTCCCATACACCCCCGCGAACATAATCTCCGTAGCCAAAATTATCCGTAAGCTTCCAATCTAATAAGTTAGTGGACGTAAAGAAGCGAATATGGTCTCCTCCAGATACAACCATGACCCATCGATTGTTTGCTTCATCTCGGACCACTTTTGGATCCCGAAAATCCCAGCCGCCTGGTTCTTCTCCATTCTTGCCCGGATTCTCAATAACAATAGGTCGTTCAGTCGAATACTCCCAAGTACGACCCTGATCCGTACTGTAAGCAAGACCAATTCGCTGATTCCCATTTGTTCCATCTGGATTAAAAGAAGTATAGTACGCAATTAGCCCTTTTCCATCTGAATTTGTAAATAAACCAGAAACATTGTTAAGATCCGCTACAGCAGATCCGGACCATACATGACCGTGATCATTCCATGGCAACGCAATAGGAAGTCGCTTCCAATTCACCATATCTTTACTAACCGCATGAGCCCAAGTCCCTCCATCCTGATGGAACAAATGATACTCTCCTTCGTAATAAACCATTCCATTCGGATCACTTACAGAACCGCGAGCCGGAGTATAATGATAATCTGGTCTATATTTTTCTGTGTAATAGCTTGAGGCTGGAACAAGATAAACATCTTGGAAGTAAGCAATGCCTGATGTTACAGTAAATCCGGCAAATCCCGTGCTGTAGCTGCTATCCGATACCTTTACAGCTGGCTCTGAATATCCGTCGACATATACTTCTATTTGATTGCTGTTTGTTATAACTTCAAGATGATGTTTGGAACCTACTTGAGTTTTGTATGTGCGGTCGGAAGTTTTAAGAACGGTGCCGTCCGCCTTTTTCAATTGCGCTCTAACTGAATTTCCTTTTTTAATCAGTGCAGCCTGATAACCAGTTGATCCTTGTTCATTTGTACGGAATGCCAATGCTGCTTCCGACGTATGTTGATCAAAGGAAATATTTCCTTCCAGTACAAAGTCGTTTGCATTTTTATTATAGGTTTGCTGTGCTTTTCCCCCTTCAACAGCAGTTCCTTTCAGTCCTTTGATTGATGGTTCCCAGTTTCCCGCTTTATAGCTGGATGTACCCATATTAGTTGCAAGATCGCTAACTTTTACATTCTGAAACAATGCTGTTCCATCCCATACGTTAAGACCAAGCAACCCCTTCTCATATGTAGAATCATTCACATCCATAATAGGGGCATATTGATTTCCCCAGTAAACTTTCATGTTGTCCCCTACCACCTTCACCTTCAGATGATAGATTCCTCCCTCTTTCAATGCAACTTGGCGTTCCACTTTTAATTTACTGTCATCACGGGCATCTTTAAGACGAATGATTCCAGCGTTTGGAACAAGTTGCAGCATGTAAGATCCCCAGCCATCTTCATTAGAACGGAATACTAAAGTAGCGTCCGCATTTTTGTCTATTACTTTCACATCTGCTTCATAAATAAAGTTCTCTGAAGTAACACTTGATATCGCCATAACATTTTCTTTCGGTTCCGATGTAAGCAAAAGTCCTTCTTCTGTGTCTTCTAACGTTCCTTTCCCCTTAATTTTCCAGTCAATTAAATTAGTAGATATTTTGGATACGCTTTCAAAAATAGCCGATCCCTCCCTTGTTTGTGTGATTTCCGATACATCCGCAGGTTTTGTCCGTCCTTTCACAGGATTAACAAGAATCGCTCCCATGGAGGCAGCGATAAGGACTGTTGACAATAATATGGAGATCCATTTTTTCGAATTTGATTTCATCATTTGCCCTCTCTTCTAAAATAGTTTTATTCAACAATGACATCAGCAAACTTCCTAGATAGAAGGAGATTGAAGGATTTTCTCACGAGCTATCATCCTTAATCAATCGTCTTTATTCTTACACTCATTCCTTTTTGCTTGAACTGCTTAAGCATTGCTAACGATTTTCACATTCCTCCTGTAGTTCAAGCAAGGGGTGTAAAATATAATGACCGATATGATCTATTGCTGCTGCATCTCCAATTACGTCAAGGAACAAAAGAAAGGGCTTCCATTTTTTCTTTTTTGCTTGCTGCTCTTACAATTTAACAAAGCAATCAAAATACGTCAATACTTTTGTAAAAATATTTTTGTTCTTTTGCAATCATTTAATTGTTCATAATTTCTATATTATGTTTATTTTTTTCACAATATGTATATCCGGTATTAATCTACATTTATTTAAAACCCCAAAAACCCTACTTTATTATTCAATAATATATATGTTATTTTATTTAAGAAACAACTTTTTATATTTTTACATATGCACAATTAGTTGTTTTTTTGTAAACCCACCTTCCGTTGCTATTTTTTACAAACTATTATACATTTGATATAGGAAAATATTGTGTATAAGGAAATCATTACATATTGAAGAATATGAATAGCAAGGGTGAATTACATAGATGGCGAAGGATAAAATAACCATTCAAGATATTGCCGATGCGCTCGGAATCTCAAGAAATACTGCTTCCAAAGCATTAAATGGAAATAGTAATATCCCGGAGGAAACACGAAACAAGGTTATCAAAAAAGCAATTGAGCTAAAATATAAACAGTTTTCCCTTATGGATAGCAGTACGATCCTCAGCAAGAATGCAGGAAATATTGCACTATTAACAGCAAACCTGCCTAATACATCTCATTTTGGTTCAGAGTTGATAAGTGGACTTGAGAAGCAAATTAGCTCGCAGGGTTATAATCTATCCTTTCATATCATAAGAGAAGTAGACCAAGAATCTTTAACTTTGCCGAACAATTTCAACGTTGCAAAAGTAGACGGGATTATTTGCATTGAATTATTTGATATCAACTATAGTAACCTTATTACAAGTCTTGGTATCCCTACCATCTTTGTGGATTGTGCTGCAGACATTTGTTTTCCCGAATTTAAAGCGGACGTGCTCTTAATGGAAAATCGGCACAGCACCTTTCTGCTTACGAAAAAACTAATAGAAAAGGGATATTCTAGTTTTGGATTTATCGGAGACTATAATCATTGTCTTAGTTTTAACGAGAGGTGGATTGGCTTTAATCGCGCTTTAATAGAGGCTGGCATCTCACTTGATCTTTCTCAATGTATTGTGGATGATGATTTTCTTTTCTTCAGACCTGTACCTGGCTGGATGGAAGATCGGCTTCAGAAGTTTACGGCACTTCCTTCAGCTTTTGTCTGTGCCAATGATTTTATTGCGGTTAACTTTATGAAAGCCCTGAAAAACCTGAACTTCTCTATCCCTAAAGATGTCGCCATTTGCGGCTTCGATGACGGGCCGGAATCAAATATTGTTGAACCTCGTTTAACAACCGTTCATATTTACAGTAATGAGATGGGGATCAAAGCAGCAGAAATGCTATTATCCAGAATAAATAATCCGGCTCAGCCATACCAAATTTCTCATATTTTCACAGAACCAATCATTCGAGATTCTACGCCGATGATTCAATAATTCAAATAATAATAATAATAAACTACTCCTTCCTTATTCAAGGTGGGAATATCCCCTCAATAAAGACAATTATTATTAATAAAAACAACTCTTGTTTTTGATGCATATTCATACAGAGCACGTCACGATTCTCATTAACATAAGAGAATTGTGACGTGCTCTTTACTTTAGGATATCCTAATATGGTTAAGTTGAAAAATAAATGTATCTATAATAGCTTTCGTGTATAACACATCATGACTACCTCTAATGCCACTATCTAAAGCACCAATTATCCCCATTGATCACGATCTAAAACGTATATTAAAAGAGACTCGTGCTACGCTCAAAAACAAATTCGAAATGGCTGATGACCAAGCAATTATAGCAATGGTAGAAAATGAACTAGGTGCAAGCATTATTCCTGAATTAGTTCTACAAGGCATGCCGCATAAAGTTAACACCCTTAGACTAGAGCCTGAACAACATCGATTTATCGGCATTGCTGCACCATCTTTAAAAGAAATTTCTCCTGCAGCTAAAAAATTTATTGAATATATAAAAAAAATGCTGTTTGAGTCAAACTATATAAGTTGATCAAAAGATTTTCAAAATCATGTTGATTGGTGACACCAATTATGCGGAAGATTCATTTACATATAAGGATTTGCACTTGTTAAGAGAGATATACTACACGTAGAAATACATGTAGCATTAGGCTAACTCTTGTTCAATGCATAAAATATATTGTTCACAATGGAATACTTTAATGTTAAGTCTGGGCTTTTATTCTAATTCATTTATACTTGTACACTATGTTTAGTTGGAGAAGAATGAACCTTTTTCCCTCCAAGAAAATAATTACTGCATAACGCTAATAGAATAAAACTTAAGCTAGAAAAAACTACTCCAGACCAGTTAAAATGCCTCCATAGAATTCCTGGAAGCCATGCACCTAAACTGCCTCCCAAGTAAAAGAAACATTGATATAAAGAAGTCGCAGCTCCTTTTGAATGGGTGACCACATCCGTAATATATGCAGTCGCAGATGATTGAGAACAAAATTGCCCTAGAGTTAATATAGAAGCACCAATAATAAGCGTATACGGAGAAGGAATTAAGGTAATAAGTATTCCGACTGCTCCTACAAGATGTCCGCAAGCGATTGTTCCTCTTCTGCCATATTTATTTGATACCATCCCCGTTATAATCGATGAAACAATTCCCCATATATAAGTAAGATATAGAAGCGATGTTTGTGCGACAGAATAATGAAAAGGAGCTTGACTCGCATAAAAAGGCAAATAATTAAAAAAACCTACAAAAGAGAAAAAATGAGAAAATCCAATAAAAAAAACGGAAAGTAACGGTAAATTTTTAAAATGATCTTTAAAATCCTGCTTGCCTGTTTTTACTTGTTGAGTGGAATCTGATAAGTAAAAATAGATTAATAAACTGATGGAAACCGTCATTATCGTTGTCACGAGAAAGAACGCTGCCCAATTAAAGTACCCTACAATAAATCCACATAATATTCTTCCTAGAAGCCCTCCTGCTAGCGTTGCACTAACATAGGTTGCTAGAACCATCCCTTTTTTCTTTTTGGGAAATTCTTCTGAAGCATACGTCATTAAAATAGTGGTGACACCCGTAATTAAAGTTCCTTGAAAAAATCGAAATACAAGAAGCCAGAAAAACGAATGGGTAAAAAATAAGGCTGCACTTGGAATAATCAGAATAACATTTGATAGTAATACCACTTTTTTCCGATCCCATTTATCAGAAAAAACAGCTAAAAATAAGGATGATAAAACGATGCCAAATATCGTTAAAGATATAGATAAACTAGCTGTTGACATGGATACACCAAAATCTTTCATGAATATTGGAAGAATTGGCTGTGGACCATAAATAATAATGAAAGCATTTGTGACAGATAGAAATATAATGAACAATCTCACGAAAAAGAACTCCTTTTTTATTTATAAAGTAAACTTCCATCAATGGGGGTTTTCTTCATCCCCCACTGATGGTTAGTTGCACTTATCGGACCTTTACGGGCAGTTATCCCCCTCCTATCTTCCTCGATTTCTCGGTATCTTGAGGCGGGTCTTAATGCCCGTTAAGAGTGGGATAAATTTATCAATTAGCTATTTATTAAAATATTTTTCCTATCTTCAATTTTGCCATAAAGTGATCCTTCTATCAGTGGGGATTTTTTTCATCCCCCACTGATGGTTAGTTAAACTTATCGGATCTTTACGGGCAGTTATCCCCCACCTAGCTTCTTCGGTTTCTCAGCATCCCCGAGGTGGGGGTTTTACTGCCAGTTAAGAGTGGGATAAAGTAATCTAACATCGAAAATCGCTTTAGCAGTTGGCTCGTTTGATCTCCTTTTGGAAAAGTTTGGTTTAAAAATAGAGACGAAAGCAGAATAAACATACCAGTCAATTAAATTTCCAATCGAGCTTTAAAAATATTACCTGCGATTCTCCTCGTTTTCTTCCTTTCAATAGAAATTGTCATTCTTCATTTTCCCTATAAAAAATTGTTTTCATCTATATTTTCCATTTTGATCGTATCAAAAATTGTTTTATAATAAAAATATCTAAAAGATATCACATATATACATAAATATATATAATTAAGAGGTGTTTTTAGTTGGATATTAAGCAGCTTACTTATTTCCTTGGTATCGTAGAAGAAGGAAATATAACTAGAGCATCAAAAAAGTTGCATATAGCTCAACCTCATCTTAGTAAGCAATTAAAGCTTCTGGAAGCTGAGTTAGGTGTAAAATTAATGGAGAGAAGCACTAGAAAAATTCAAATGACGGATGCTGGTAAATTGCTGCAAAATCGTGCTAAACAAATAGTAGAACTAATGGATGTAACAATGAAAGAGCTAAAAGATTTTGATGAAGGAATTAAAGGTACATTATCCATTGGAGCGATAGCATCTGCGGGGGCGCTTTTACCGGAACGAATATACCGATATCATCAAAAATATCCAGATGTTAATTTCAATATCCGTGAGTGTCATACTCATGAGATATTAGACCTGTTAAATAATGGTATAGTAGAGATTGGGATTATTCGGACCCCTTTTAATTCAGAAGTTTATGAATCCATCTTATTGCCATTTGAACCAATGGTTGCAGCAACTTGTACAAACATCTTTTCAGAAGAACAGGAAGAATCCATTAGTCTAAATGCATTAGAAAACAAACCTTTATTAATACACAGCAGGTATGAAACAATGATAATAGAGGCGTGCCATCAGGCAGGATTCAATCCGAAGATACTTGGGAAAATAGACGATACTAAAACCATATTATTATGGGCTTCTAAAGGAATGGGTATAGCAATTGTCCCCAAAGATTTAATTGGGATAATCCCAAATATTAATTTGAAACATAAAAAAATTAATGAACCCTCTTTAATCACGAGAACTGCGGTAATATGGAAAAAAGAGCAATATCTTTCTTCCGTTACTAAACATTTTTTAGAAAACTTTGAATTATAGACATAAACTTTAATGGACCACATTATATAAGGCTGTTTTCTCAAAGTTTGTTGTTTTATACATAAAAAAATGGTTGAAGAGTACTTAGCAGACTGCATACTCTTAGACTCCTGTGGGAATGCGAGTTTAAAAGCAACATTCTATACGAAAACAGCCTTATATAAAGATAAATTCAAGTAAACAGATTATCTAACATAAAATAAATTATCTGTATATATTAGTATTTAATTATGATCATTATTAATGACCCTTTCAATAGATAAAGTGAACCTTTCCATCAGTGGGGTTTTCTTCATCCCCGACTGATGGTTAGTTGAACTTATCGGACCTTTACGGGCAAGTCTCAACACCTAGCTTCCTCGATTTCTCAGCATCCCCGAGGTGGGGGTCTTACTGCCCGTTAAGAGTGGGATAAACTTTTCCCCTTTGTGAGGGTCGATTTTTTTCTTGAACTATTTATGGGGATATAATGAGGTTTAGCAACCTATTGAAAGCTGTTATGGAAATGATCGTTTCTTTTAACGTAGTATACACTTTGATTCCCATTATCTAGAATAAACGGCTTTCATAATTCTTCGTTGATTAATAATCACTACACTATAAGGGTTTAACGAAAAAAAGGATGAAAGTGCACCATAACACATTCATCCTTTTCCATGTATATATCCCTCTCCCCTCGAAGAGAGATGGGCGTTGTTATTTGTAATAATTGCCTTCATGATAAGAAGCCTGAGAAGAATAATAGGGATTCTGTTGATAATATGGAGTTGGATGTGGTGCTTGCTGCTGGTAATAAGGGGCTTGATTTCCTTGTCTGCTTTGATTCGCGCATTCATCGGTTGGTCCAATAACAATCGTTTGATTTTTTAACGGGGCAAGTGTTTTCTTTAATTGTTCTGGATTTAAACAATACGTATGTGCCAGCACTTCAATTGGTGTTTTGGTAAGAATGTCAGACCCAAAAATATATCTTGGATATGGTGCATCAAAAATGGCTAGCAAATGGGTTTTATCTTCAGAAGCTATTTCCCAATGCCACCAGCCTTGGGGGATATTCGCCACTTGCCCCGGCTTTATTGGAATATTAGTGATTTTGTTATTAAAAGGGTTAATTAACGAAACAACTGCTGATCCTGAGATGCAATATACGAGCTCCGCGGCATTTTGATGATAATGGGGCTCCACTACATGGCCTTTGCTTAAATAGATATCTAGTAAAGATACATCTCCCAACGTATTCAAATTGTCTCTTCCTAATCGGTTGATATAATTTTGTGCATTTCGGGTATTTAAACGATTTTTGTTCACATCAAAAAAATAGTTGACACTTGATTTTGTATAATCCATATAAGATGTCGGCACAATAAAAAGCCTCCTGCAATTAAAAATTTTTCACATAGGACATTGTATGGAGATAAAAGAAATAGGTGAATATCACGATCGTACGAAATGCTAAAACGAATTAAATACCCTGTCAGGAACTAAACAGGGCATTCATTTTCAAAAATATGCTTCTATACATCCAACACTTCTTTGTTTGTCTGCTTTGCAGAAATTCTTCTTTTCGACTCTTCAAACATGCCTTCTGATTTTGCCATCGCAACTGTAGCTAATGCATTTCCGACCACATTTGTCGCTGTTCTCGCCATATCCATTATAAAATCAACTGCCATTAATAGCGCAATTCCTTCTAATGGGAAATCTAATATTACCGAAACACTAGTCAATATAACAATGGCACCAGATGGAACAGCAGCAACACCTTTTGTCAATAACACAAGCAGCAAGACGATATAAATTTGATCTCCTACCGACAAATCAATATTATAAGCATTTGCTAAAAAAATAATAGCTGGCGCCATATACACCATGCCGCCGTCAAGATTAAAGGAATACCCAAGCGGGAGGACAAATGATACAACCGAATTCTTCGCACCATATCGTTCTAATCGAGCAGTAAGGGGAGCGAATACAGATTCGGAGCTTCTTGTAGTAAAAGCTATTAAAAGTAAATCTTTTATTTCATTTAATAATTCAAAGTAGCGGATTTTATAAATTTTCGCGATAATTGGAAAAATAACTAATAGAATAATAGCTAATCCAAGATAGGTGATTAATATTAAATCCAAGAGCATACTCAGCTTTTCAAAGCCATATGTTGCCACACTATATGCAATAGATCCGAAAACACCAAGTGGGGAAAATTTAATTACATAGTCCAATACTTTAAACATAATTTTCGAAAGTGACTCCAAAACATTTTCTACAGGTTTTGCTTTTTCTTTTAAAGAACGCATCGCTATTCCAAAGAATATACCAAAATAGACAATTGCTAATAAATTTTGCTCCGAAAAAGCAACAAAGATATTAGAAGGAATAATATGAAGCAAAAATTCTCTAAAGTCAATTTTATTTCCAACTATCCCATTTAGCGCATCCGTGTTTCCACCAGTTAAGTTTGCACCAATTCCAAGATGAGCTATGTTAGCAAGGAATAACGACATAACAATAATTAAAGTAGTTACAATTTCGAAATAAATAATTGCTTTTAAAGAGAGACGACCTAATGTTTTATTTGACTTGATTTGCGAAATTCCTAAAACAATTAAAGGGAAAATTAATGGTACTATGGTCATTTTGATCATATGGATAAAAGCATCACCTAAAATTTTCGCCTCTGTACCAAACGTTTTATTTACCTCGCCAGCAATTAGTCCTAATATTAGTGCCGCTGCAATTTGGATCCATAAAGGAATTTTTTTCATGTTCAACTCTCCCCTTTTGTTTATGGTTCATTTTTAATATGCATTCACTCATTATTTTGCAAAGAAAAATAACCTTTTTGACATAATACTTCATCTACCCATGCTCTTTCCCATTTACCAGTTTTCATCATATTTTCGATAACGAACTGTTCTTTTTCTTGGATATGCCGTGTTTTCTCCAACACTGTTTCTGCTGCCTCTTTCGGAATGACAACAATGCCATCATCATCTCCGACAATAATATCTCCAGGATGTACTGGAACCATCCCGCAGCTTATGGTTGTATTCACTTCTCCTGATCCTTCTTTTAAAGGCCCTCTTGGCGTTGCACCTTTCGCATATACGGGAAACTCCAACTTATTAATCGCATATACATCCCTAATAGGGGAGTTGGTGACGATGCCAGAAATCCCTTTTATCTTTGCATATTGGCAAATAAGTTCTCCTACAATGGCATTTTCATTTCCTCCAAATGCATCAATAACTAGTACATCCCCCGGTTTTGCTAAATCCATCGCTTTATGTACCATTAAATTATCAGTTGGATGGACCCGTATCGTTAATGCACTTCCTACTAAATGAACTCCTAGCTTATTCATAGATTTAATCGTAAAATCCATTGCTCGAAACCGGCCCATTACATCAGCAATATTTGCTGTTGCCAACCCTTCGAATCCTTCTATTACCCTTTTTGGAGCTCGGCTAAATTCTTCTATTATCGTTACACCACAATCTGTCATTTGATAAGATTTCCTTTCGTCATTAAAAATATTTAATAGGAATTCAACCAACATGAAAATTCCATTACTTGCTGATAGATGGTACGTTTGCTTTCAAATAATCGAGGATAATCTTCGCTGACTGGATTAATATTTCATCTTCTGCAGCGTAGGAAATCCTTACATATCCTTCTCCTAATTCGCCAAAAGCCGAACCAGGAACAATGGCAACTCCTGTTTTTTCCAATAATCCCATGACTAGTTCTTCTGATTGGAGACCTGTTGCTTCGATATTTACAAATAAGTAAAATGCACCAGGAGGACTTTGAATAGTCAAGTACTCGGATTGATTAAGAATCCCAACGATTAAATCTCTGCGGCTATTGAATTCCTGCTTCATCCTTTCCACTTCTTCACTTGCTTCCTTTAAAGCAGTAATGGCAGCACGCTGTGTAAAAGCTGGCAAACAGCTGATATTATATTGATGAAGCTTCACAAATCCTTTGAATAAATCTTTCGGAGCGTGAAGATAGCCTATCCTCCAGCCTGTCATAGCATATGCTTTTGAAAATCCATTGATTGTGATTGTTCTTTCTGCCATACCTGGCAGCGATGCAATACTTCGATGGTTTGCCTTGCAATATATTAATTTTTCATAAATTTCATCTGAAAGGACAATTAAGTCATGTTGGATTGCAAGTCTAGAAATTTCTACTAATGTTTCTTCATCGATCATCATGCCAGTAGGATTTCCTGGAGAATTTAGAATCAATAGACGAGTTCGTTCTGTGATTCGCTTTTCTATTTCTTTCGGATTCAGCTTGAATGATCCACTATCAAAATCTATTGGAACGGAAATTGATTTAGCTCCTGCAACATGACAGCACGCCTCATAATGAGGCCAGGTTGGAGATGGAATTAATGCCTCATCACCTGGATTAAGCAAACCAACTATACACGCAAAAACAGCTTCAGATGCTCCAGTAGTAACTAAAATTTCATCGGCAGATGCCTTGATATTATTTTCGTTTACTAGTTTAGCTGCTATCGCTTCTCTTAATTCCAGCAATCCAGCATTAGCAGTATAATGTGTTTCTCCGCTGACCATGGAATCAATGCCAGACTGAATAATGACTTGCGGGGTTTGAAAATCGGGTTCCCCCAACACCAGATTGTAAATGCGTTTGCCTTCTTTTTTTAATTGGTTTGCTTTATCATAAATTCTTCGTATATTAGAAAACCCAAGTTTTTCTAGTCTATCTGCATTCGTTAACATCATTTTTCTCCTTTCATTCATACTAACTATCTAAATAGTATAATTTTTTTAAACATTTGTAAAATTCAATTAAATAGTATAAAATATCGATAACTTCGATATTTTAGGAGAATTAATGATGAATAAATATGGATTGGAAGCTTTTTTAGCAATTGTTCGACATAAACGACTTACCGACGCAGCCAAGTCACTGTTTTTATCCCAATCGACGCTCAGTCATCGTTTACTACAATTCGAGAAAGAGTTGGGGATTAAATTAATTGAACGGGGAAGGGGAATTCGCAGCCTTACATTGACTCCCGGCGGAGAAGAATTTTTGCCTATCGCCAGAAAATTAGAAGAGTTAATACAACAAACACACCGAATTAAATCACGATCAACAACATCTGTTCTTTCAATAGGGGCAGTAGACAGTATCCACTCTTTTATCCTTCCACCTGTCTATCAAGAATTAAATAAATATGCGTCTCATTTGAACTTGACTGTAAAAACCCATCAATCGATTGAACTATACTGGCTTTTGGAACATGGAGAAGTGGATGTAGCATTTACTCTTTTAGAGCAGCCAATGCCAAAAATGACAATGAGTGAATTTTTACGAGAACCTATGGTTGTTATGTATAAAATGGAAACTAATTCTTGTGCCAACAAACTGCTTAATGAAGAAAACTTAGACTTTTCAAAACAAATTTTTATCGATTGGGGATCCTCTTTTCGCACTTGGTATGACTATTGGATAAAAACAAAAGAGGTATACGATTACTCCACCATTCAACTGGATACTGCCAGCCTGCTGTTAACCTTTGCGCAAGAACCCTGTCAATGGTCCATCGTACCATTATCAATTGCCCAGCAATTTCACGCCACTAGCCATTTTGATTATTTCCGTTTAGCGGATTCACCGCCTGACCGGGTTTGTTATAAAATTGAAAATAGAGGCAAGTCTTCTCGATTAGAAGGACTTCGGATTTTAGATGAATGTTTAAAGGTGCTAAAAGCTGATTTTGATGGTAAAAAACAATTTTTATAAATAGGAGAAGTAATGTTAAGTAATTTAGTAGAAAAGCAGGTGATACTCCGGGCTTTTCTTCGACTCGATTTTTTGGGGAGTTATCGCTTTTCTTCTCCTTGTGTCTATTAAACTGCTTCCTTTTTAACAATGGAAATATGCTACAATGATAGAAAATAAATCAACAGAAAGGAAGTTTTTCATGCGTATTTTAGTACTCGGAGCCGGCGGGGTTGGCGGCTACTTCGGCGGTCGTTTAGTAGAAAAAGGGGAAGATGTGACTTTTCTTGTTCGTAGCGGTCGAAAAAAACAACTAAAAGAAAAAGGTCTTGTCATTCGCAGTGTAAATGGAGACTTTCAATTTTCACCCAAATTAATCACAAAAACAGATGAGGCAGAAGCTTTCGATTTAGTTTTATTTTCTACAAAAGCCTATCATTTAGAAGAAGCAATAAACGATCTTCAAGCGTTCATTGGAGAAAAAACAGTTGTACTGCCTCTTTTAAATGGAATAGCCCACTTGCCTGCATTAAAACAAGCTTTCGGCGAGGATAAAGTAATTGGCGGTTTATGTTTTATTGAAACTACTTTAAATAAAGAAGGCGATGTTGTGCAGACAAGTGCTGCTGCCCGTATAGTTTACGGAGAAATCGGAAGCCAGCAGACAGAGCGGATTCGTCGAATGGAGGATGCATTCAGCGGAGCGAAAGCGGATTTCCTTTTAAGTGATCATATCGAGCAGGAAATGTGGCATAAATATTTATTTATCTCGGTGATGTCTGGTGCAACAACACTAATGCGTGCACCAATAGGACCAATTCGTGAAAGCAGCGGAGGCAGATCTTTTATCCGCCAACTGTTTGAGGAAGCAGCACAGATTATGCGAGCATATGGGGCACCGATACAAGAAAACATTGTGGACGAACATATGAAAACAATCGATGCTATTGGCTATGAAATGAAATCTTCTATGCAGCGGGATATGGAAAAGGGTTCCTTTATTGAGGGAGATCATTTACAGGGATATTTATTAGAATTGGCGAAAAACACCTCTTCGAATGCCCAGTTGCTGTCCGTTGTGTATCAAAATCTGAAAGTATATATAAAAATGCTAGAATACAATAAATAATAAAAACATTGCTATAAACAATCTATTACTAAAAATAATTTCTTTATTGAAATGAATACATATTTGTTGGAGGTAAACATTTTTGATCTGGTCCTTTATTTTTCTGCTTATTATCGCAATTATCGTTCCCATATTCAACTTGCCTTTTGCGGTGCTTATTATTGCCTATATTCTTTTTGTCGTTGCAACTATTTATTTTTCCTTTTATCCTATTTTATTTGAAAAAGAGGTAAAGAAAATACTCCAGTTTTTAAAAAAATCAAGACAGCCTTATAATCGCTTTCTTTATTTTCTCTATATTGGGGACGAGAAAGAAGCAGAAAATCTATTAAATCGTATTCGATATAAAGAGGTAAAAAATATTTCTCAGATTATTTTACTGTCTAAACAAAAAAAGTTTGATAAAGCAAAAGAACTTCTCCCTTTAATGAAGGAATCAAAAAATAAATGGTACTATACAGCTGCCCTTGCTCTTGAAGAAGGCGATTTAGCTACCTATCAAACAAATAAAGACCTCATAAAAGATGAATTATTGCTTACTTGGCTGAACATCGAGAATAAAAGAAAACAAGGAGAGGAAACAGAAGCATTACATATGCTGGATAAAGTAATCCCAACATTAAGAGGGTTAAAATTGCTGTCTGCTCTTCAATATAAAAAAGAAATAACTTCCGCATAAAGTGAACCTTCCATCAGTGGGGTATTGTTCATCCCCACTGATGGTTAGTTGAACTTATCGGATCTTTACGGGCAGTTATCCCCCACCTAGCTTCCTCGATTTCTCAGCACCTTGAGGTGGGGGTTTTACTGCCCGTTTAGTGTGGGATAAATTGAAAAGCTACCAGCTACATTTTCATAGCAAAAAAGGATGTTTGCAGACAGTCTGTACTCTGTAAACATCCTTCTTTCTATTAGCATATCGTTATATACTATCTATTTATGTAACTGACCCCTGCCGGCTAAGTGATTATTTCTAATAAGAAAAGCGCAAGCGCCCTTGCTCATCGACAGAATAAGCTGGACTGAATCGAGTGAGATAAAGGAAACACGAAGAACGTAGTGATTCGATGTTGACTTATCGTAGACGAGGTGAGGGAAGCGTTGAAGTTGATAGGGCGCTGGAGCTAGACACTAGTCTAACTTCAAAAATTTTATACTTTCTTATCTCTAAATAAAAACAAAACCCATGCGTCTCTTCCTTTCCCCTAGGAATGACAAAACCACTGGAAAGTATCCTAGTAAAAAATACTTGCAAGCATCCATCTTTCTAGATTCATCTGCTGATCCTCCCATGTTTTATCCTATTAAATTCAAACAAAAAATAAGATATAATTCGTTATTATTAAATGTAGATTCCTCCCTTTTACACGACCAATATTTAACAATTAAGCGCAAAAAAACGCCTGGTGAATGATCACCAAGCGGTACTTTCTAAATTGCTTATTCAATTGTCGCTTCCGAAGAAATTTTTAAATGCTTGTAAAGTGGTATCACGATTTAATACAGCAATGGAAGTTGTTAATGGGATTCCTTTTGGACAGGACTGAACACAGTTTTGTGAATTTCCGCAATTAGCGAGACCACCGTCCCCCATTATTTCTTCCAATCTTTCTGACTTATTCATCTGTCCAGTTGGATGTGCATTAAAGAGACGCACTTGTGATAGTGGTGCCGGTCCCATAAAATTTGACTTGCTGTTTACATTCGGGCATGCCTCCAAGCAGACTCCGCAAGTCATGCATTTGGATAATTCATACGCCCACTGTCTTTTTTTCTCCGGCATTCTTGGTCCTGGTCCTAAATCATACGTCCCATCAATCGGAATCCATGCTTTGACTTTTTTTAAGGAGTCGAACATTCTGCTTCGATCTACTTGCAGATCCCGCACAATCGGAAATGTAGACATCGGCTCTAATCGAATCGGCTGTTCCAGCTGATCGACAAGAGCGGTGCATGATTGTCTTGGTTTTCCGTTAATTATCATCGAGCAAGCGCCGCAAACTTCTTCTAAGCAGTTCATATCCCAGACTACAGGCGTTGTATGCTCTCCCTTGCTATTTATCGGATTTCTTCTAATTTCCATTAATGCAGAGATAACATTCATGTTTGGTCGATAAGGAAGTGTGAATTCCTCCATGTAGGCGGAAGATTCGGGATCGTCTTGTCTAGTAATCTGAAATACGACAGTTTTTGCTTCTCCCATTTTAATTCACTCCTTCTTTTTGTTTCGAATAATCACGTTTTCTCGGCTGAATAAGAGAAGTATCTACTTCATCATAGTGAAAATGAGGCGCTTCTTTTTCTGAAACAAAAGCTGCCATTGTAGTTTTTAAGAATTCCTCATCATTTCTTTCTGGAAAATCTGGTTTAAAATGAGCCCCCCTGCTTTCGTTTCGATTATATGCGCCAATTGTAATGACACGGGCAAGCTGCAGCATATTTTGCAGCTGTCTTGTAAATACTGCACCTTGATTGCTCCACTTTGCAGTATCATTAATATTTATTTTTTTATAACGCTCCAGCAATTCCTGAATCTTATTATCGGTAGCAAGGAGCTTGTCATTATAGCGAACAACTGTTACATTGTCTGTCATCCATTCTCCTAATTCTTTATGAAGAATATAGGCATTCTCCGTGCCGTCAAGCCTCATGATTTCATCCCACTTTGCTTGTTCCTCTGCGATCGCATGATCAAATAGAAACGAGGATAAATCGTCTGAACTTTTTTTCAAACCACTGATATATCTTACAGCATTCGGCCCGACAACCATTCCGCCGTAAATAGCTGACAGGAGGCTGTTTGCTCCTAAACGATTTGCTCCATGCTGGGAATAATCACATTCCCCAGCAGCAAACAGCCCAGGGATATTGGTCATTTGATCGTAATCTACCCATAATCCTCCCATGGAATAATGAACAGCTGGAAATATTTTCATCGGAAGTTTCCGAGGATCTTCTCCCATAAATTTCTCGTAAATTTCAATAATGCCGCCCAATTTAATATCAAGCTCTTTCGGATTTTTATGGGAAAGATCGAGATACACCATATTTTCTCCATTAATCCCTAGCTTTTGGTCCACACATACATGAAATATTTCCCGTGTGGCAATGTCCCTTGGAACAAGATTTCCGTATGCCGGATATTTTTCTTCTAAGAAATACCACGGTTTTCCATCTTTATACGTCCATACCCTTCCACCTTCACCCCGAGCTGATTCACTCATTAACCGAAGCTTATCATCTCCTGGAATAGCAGTCGGATGGATTTGAATAAATTCACCATTTGCATAATAGGCACCTTGCTGATACACAATGGAGGCAGCTGATCCTGTATTAATAACAGAGTTTGTTGATTTTCCAAAAATAATCCCTGGTCCACCTGTAGCCATGATGACCGCATCGGATGGGAATGCTTTAATTTCCATTGTTTTTAAGTTTTGTGCTTTTACTCCTCGGCATGCCCCTTCATCATCCAAAATAATACCCAAAAACTCCCATCCCTCATATTTAATAATCAGGCCGTCTACTTCAAACTTCCGCACTTGTTCATCTAAGGCATATAATAACTGTTGTCCAGTTGTAGCCCCAGCAAATGCGGTCCTATGATACTGTGTTCCCCCAAAGCGGCGAAAATCCAACAGTCCTTCTGGTGTTCTATTAAACATAACACCCATGCGATCCAATAAATGAATAATGCCAGGTGCTGCCTCTGCCATAGCTTTAACAGGCGGCTGATTCGCTAAAAAATCTCCGCCATAAACCGTATCATCAAAATGCTCCCAAGGTGAATCTCCTTCTCCTTTTGTATTTACTGCACCATTTATGCCGCCTTGTGCACAAACAGAGTGTGATCTTTTTACCGGCACCAGGGAAAACAGCTCAACAGAGGTTCCTGTTTCAGCCACTTTAATAGCTGCCATTAAACCTGCTAAACCACCGCCTACAATAATCACTTTGCCTTTATTCATTATGCTTCACTCCCTATCTAGTACCCTATTAAACTCTTTCCTAAATAAATGCAAACAATGCCCGAACGCCTATTATCGATAAAACAATAAATACTCCAATTGTTATATATGTAGAAATGCGCTGTGATCTTTTTGAAACCGTAATTCCCCAGCTGACGCAAAAGGACCATAAACCATTCGAAAAATGAAAAATAGTAGATAATATCCCTACAAGATAGAAGGCAAACATCCAAGGATTTGCTAGATTTTCCTGCATCATTTCATAATTCACTTCTTGTCCCATTGCTGCAGCGACCCTTGTTTCCCAAATATGCCAAACAATAAAAATCAAGGTAATAATACCTGTTAACCGCTGTAAATAAAACATCCAGTTTCGGAAATATCCATAATTCTTCGTATTATTTTTTGCTGTAAACGCAATATAGATGCCATAAAAGGCATGATAGATAATTGGTAAAAAAATCACAAAAATCTCTAACGCATATCGAAATGGAAGATGCTCCATAAAGCCTGCCGCCTTATTAAAAGATGCAGCACCCTTTGTCGCAAAATGATTCACGATAAGATGTTGAATTAGAAAGACCCCCACTGGAATTACACCAAGCAATGAGTGTATCCTTCTGTACAGAAACTCGCGGTTTGTTGTCATTTAATTCCCCCCTAGTTAAAAAAGCGTAAGGCACCTGGCCGTCGACGCTAGATATACGTCAGACTTCAGAAAAGTTATCCTTTCTTGCATTTTGAAAAAAGATTTTTCTCATAAAATTAAAGCGATTACAATATCAAAAATTCTTACAATTCTGTGACAACTTTATTGTACTCTCAAAAAAAAACAAGGTCAAGAAAACGGATACATAATTCACACTTATTTTTCCAGTGCTTCTTATCCTATATATATGAAATTCCCCCTAAAATAATTTCTATTTTATAAAGTGATTCTTCCATCAGTGGGGGTTTTCTTCATCCCCCACTGATGGTTAGTATTACTTATCGGACCTTTACTGGTAGTTATTCCCTACCTTGCTTCCTCGATCTCGGCATCTTGAGGTGGGGGTCTTTACTGCCCGTTATGAGTGGGATAAATATGAATAAGATCCTATTCATTCGGGAACAAAAAAAAAAGAAAATCCTAAAGCTACTTCATTTCATGACAAGCATAAGTAGAGCTAGCGCGGAATGGAATAAACAATCTTCCCTTTTTATTATGTATTTTTTTAGGATTTAAAGTATACTATTAAAGCAATATATATTTTTTTATTCTTTTGATTACACATCCCATTACAATATTTAGAAATATATATAATAGAATAATAGAAAGAGGAGAGACTATTGAGTGATTTAACATCTGTAGAAGGAAGATCAAGAGTGGATGGTGAACCTCTTACTGTTCCTGCTTATGGCTATGAATTAATTCGAGAAATATTAATACCTGACTTATTGGGAAGAGATACTCCGGAACTGCTGTATTGGGCTGGCAAACGAATTGCAAGAATGTTTCCACTGGAAAATGTAGAAGATGCTAGACTCTTTTTTGAAAAAGCAGGCTGGGGAACGCTCGAAGTCAGCAAACAGTCTAAACATGAAATAGAGTATACTTTAACAAGTCGATTAATTGAAAAAAGGTTAAAGGAAAAAGGAAAATGTTCTTTTCAACTCGAGGCGGGCTACTTAGCACAGCAGCACGAACTAGTAAAGAAGATAATTGCTGAAGCATTTGAGGACCCAAAAAGAAGAGGGAAAAAAATTACGATTACCGTTCGCTGGGACAGTAAAGATCCTATTTAATAAGAAAAGCGCAAGCGCCCTTGCTCATCGACAGAAAAAGCTGAGTTCCACAGGATGTGGATCACACAAACGAAGACATAAGGATGTGGCGTTCTTAATTTGTGTACCTTAAGTGAGATATAGGAAACACGAAGAACATAGTGATTCGATGTTGACTACGCAAGCGAGGTGAGGGAAGCGTTGAAGTCGATAGGGTGCTGGAGCTAGACACTTGTCAGACTTCAGGAAACTTATACTTTCTTATCTAATGACAAACGGCAAGCTCCTTTGTGACAGCAGGAGTGGCCAATTAAATAATAAGGACTACATACACCACGTCCATCTATCGAATTATTATAAAAAAGCTGCCGTTTTTTCATTCCGGCAGCTTTTTTCTTTCAGTATGTTCTATTATTATTTATGCATTGACAACAGCGATTTTGCTTAATTCAAAAGCATCATGCAATGCTTCAACCGCTTGGACCATTTTGTCTTTTTCAATAACAGTTGATACTTTAATTTCAGAAGTACTTACCATCTTGATAACAATCTCTTCATTTGCCAAAACCTTAAACATATCAGCTGCCACACCTGGATTGGAAATCATGCCAGATCCTACAATTGAAACTTTTGCAAGTCCTTGATCAGACGTTACTTTTTCATAGGATAATACTGATTTATTTTCTTCCAGTACTTTTACTGTTTCTTCTAAATCGCTGTCTTTAATAGAAAATGACAGATTCATTGTTTCTTGATCAATTAAGCTTTGAATAATAATATCTACATTGATATGATTGGATGCTAATGTAGTAAAAATAGTAGACAGGCTTGTTAAAGGATTTTTTAATCCATAAACCGTTACGCTTGTAATATTATCTTCAAATGCTACCCCTCTTACAACTAAATTTTGCTCCATTGATACTTCCTCCTCGATGATTGTTCCTTCTTCTCTCTCCATGCTTGAGCGTACAACAAGCGGCACTTGATAATTTTTTGCGTATTCTACTGCCCGCGGATGCAGTACTCCTGCTCCTAAATTAGCAAGCTCGAGCATTTCGTCATAAGAGACTGCCAATAGTTTTCTTGCGTTCTTAATATAACGTGGGTCTGTTGTAAACACACCTGTTACATCAGTATAAATATCGCATTTATCTGCTTTAAGGGCTGCTGCCAAAGCAACTGCCGTTGTATCAGATCCGCCTCGCCCCAATGTTGTAATGGCTCCATCCTCTGATACTCCTTGGAAGCCTGCCACAATGACAACTTTTCCTTCTTTTAATTGTTCCTGCATCTTTTCCGTTTCAATATTTAAAATGCGGGCATTTCCATGGACGGCCTCTGTTTGGATCCCTGCTTGCCATCCTGTATAAGAAATCGCATCTACTTGTTTTGCATTTAAAGCCATCGATAATAAACTAATCGTAATTTGTTCTCCTGTTGACAGCAATACGTCCATTTCTCTTTTCGACGGACGATCTGCCAGCTCTCCTGCTAGTCTTACTAATTCATCGGTTGTTTTGCCCATTGCAGAAACGACTACAACCACATCATTTCCTCTATTTTTTTCCTCGATTACCCGCTCGGCAACATTTTTGATTCTGTCTGCACTTCCTACTGATGTTCCACCGAACTTTTGTACAACTAAACCCACAGCATTCCCTACTTTCATTTTTCTTAGAAGTGTTATTTTTTCTAGTTCCAAATACATTCGTTAAATACTTTTTTTATTACATTAGTAGAAAGAAATCTTATTGGCTTCCTTTTTTAGACAATAAAAAAAGCAATGAGAACGTCTCATTGCTGTGCAGAAAAAAACAATAAAAATGTGCACAAACAGTGAGATAGCCCTCCAAAACAGTTCCTTGTTTTGACAGTCTTGCATTTATTCAATGCAAAACCAGCAAAGAAAATAATGAGTTTTCCTTTACTTCGGCGAACTATCCCTTTCCTAATCCTTCTATGAAGCTCATTCTTCTCTGGATTAATACTTTTGAAGTTCGCACCTCTACCTTCACTTATTAAGTATAAGTTGCCATCATTATAGCATAGAGATTTTTATCCGACAACATATGTTTTTATCTTTTAAAAAATTAATGCCAATCTACTTTTTGAATACCTCTATTTTCAACAATCCGGACAACTTGTCTTATTCCTTTAGTTTTGCTAATAACTCTTCTGCTACATTTGCCGGTATGCCGATATTACGAAATTCTTCGATTGTGGCTTCTTTCATTTTTTTAACCGAACCAAATGTTTTTAATAAAAGCTTCCGGCGCTTGTCTCCAATTCCTGGTATCTCATCCAATAATGATTGAAAGGCATTTTTCCCGCGTATTTGACGATGAAACGTAATCGCAAATCGATGGACCTCATCCTGAACCCGCTGAAGCAAATAAAATTCCTGACTATTTCTTGCTAATGGAATGATCTCCAACGGATCTCCATATAATAGTTGAGATGTCCGGTGCTTATCATCTTTTGCCAGTCCAGCAACAGGAATATCTAATCCAAGCTCCAATGAAAGAATTTCTTTCACTGCTTCTAAATGGCCTTTTCCACCATCAATTAAGATTAAATCAGGAAGGGGAAGTCCCTCTTTTAGGACCCGCTGATATCTCCGCCTTACCACTTCTCTCATCGACTCATAATCATCTGGGCCTTGAACGGTTCTAATTTTGTATTTCCGGTATTCCTTTCTGGCTGGTTTTCCATCCAAAAATACAATCATGGCAGAAACGGGATTTGTTCCTTGAATATTGCTGTTGTCAAATGCTTCTATACGAAGTGGTGTATAAATGCCCATCGCATGTCCTAAATTCTCCACCGCCTTAATCGTTCTTTCTTCATCCCGATCGATTAAAGCAAACTTTTCATGCAGTGCATTTTTGGCATTTTTATTGGCTAACAGCACAAGTTCTTTTTTCTGCCCTCTTTGCGGCTTTAACACTTTTACTCCTAAAAGCTCTTCCACCATATCCCCTTGTATGCTATCTGGGATTAGGATTTCTTTTGGTTTAAAATGGTTTTCTTTTGCGTAAAATTGACCAAAGTACGTAAGCATTTCTTCTTCCGGTTCTTGATAAATAGGAAACATGCTTACATCCCTTTCAATTAATTTACCTTGCCTGATAAAAAAGACTTGCACGCACATCCAACCCTTATCATAGGAAAATCCAAATACATCCCGGTCGACTAAATCAGTCATCATCATCTTCTGCTTTTCCATAATCGCTTCAATATGAGCAATTTGATCCCGGTACTCTTTTGCTCGCTCAAAATCCAATTCTTCTGCAGCAGCAGTCATTTTTTCCGTCAGCTCATTTTTTATGTCTTTATATCCACCGTTCAAAAACTTTGTTATTTCATCCACAATAAGCCGATATTCTTCTTGTTGTATATCCTTAACACACGGCGCCAAGCATTGGCCTAGATGATAATATAAACATACTCGATCAGGCAATGTGGTACACTTTCTTAACGGATAAATGCGATCTAGCAGTTTTTTTGTTTCATTGGCAGATTGAGCATTCGGATAGGGGCCGAAATATTTGCCTTTATCTTTTTTTACTTTTCTTGTTGTAATAAGCCGAGGATGCTTTTCTGAGGTCAGCTTGATAAAAGGGTAGCTTTTATCATCCTTTAACATAATATTATATTTTGGATCATATTTTTTAATTAAATTAATTTCCAATAATAATGCTTCCATGTTGGAAGAGGTAATAATATATTCAAAATCCTCTATTTCATTGACAAGTCTTAATGTTTTTCCATCATGAGAACCTGTAAAATAAGAGCGCACACGGTTTTTTAACACTTTTGCTTTACCTACATATATCACTGTACCTTGCCGGTCTTTCATTAAATAACATCCAGGCTGATCAGGTAAGAGCATCAGTTTATTTTTCAAGTTACTATTCAATTGTCTTCCCTCCCTGAATGCTCGGGACTGTCGATTAGTATTCTATTATAGATAATCCTACTTTTGTCTAATGTCCGAGTTTATTGCATACTAATATCTATGATACGTGGAGGAGGTCGGTTTCAGCAAGAAATAAGTCGCGGATGGAAAGGAAAGGAAGAAGAGGAATAAAAAAAGCGTGAAGAACAAGCTGCTCTTCACCGCATTTTTTTAAGCATGTTTAGATAATAGTTCTGCAAGAGCTTCTTTCGGCTGGAATCCAACCACTTTATCCACCACTTCACCATCTTTGAAAACTAATAAAGTTGGGATGCTCATTACACCAAATTTAGCTGCTGATTCTTGGTTTTCATCCACGTCGATTTTGACGATTTTTACTTTATCCCCAATTTCAGCATCTAATTCTTCTAATACTGGAGCAATCATTTTACAAGGTCCGCACCAAGGTGCCCAAAAATCTGCAAGTACAACACCTGTACCTGTTTCTGTTTGAAAGTTTTGATCTGTTGCATGTGAAATTGCCATTATATATTGCCTCCTCTAATTGTTAAACTGATAATATCGAAAGTATACCACCGTTTTTATCTGGATGCTAATAATTTGTTTCGTCCATAATGTCCCCAACCATTACTCGTTCTATTCGATGGATGGTTTTAACAATAACCTCCAAATAAAAGCTCTTTTTATCCATTTATTTGGAATCCTCCAGGTCTTTAATTAATAATGGCAATACTTCAAAAATATCTCCAACAATGCAATAGTCTGCTTCTTTAAAAATAGGAGCATCTGGATCGTTATTTATTGCGATAACTGTTTTCGCCCCATTCATGCCGACAACATGCTGAATAGCTCCAGAAATTCCACAGGCAATATATATATCTGGAGCAACTGCTTTTCCGGTTTGGCCAATTTGCAAGGACGAGTCACTTAGTCCTAATTCAACTGCGCCTCTAGAAACACCAACCGTGCCCCCTAGCAATAAAGCCAGTTTTTTTATCAATTCCATGCCCTCTTGATTTTTAATCCCTCTTCCACCTGCAACAATAACTTTTGCATCCAATAAATCCAGCATGCTATTTTCCTTTTTTTTCACTTTTACTAACGGAAAAATCGGTTTTATTTTACCCAGATGAATTTCTTCCACCACTGCTGGTTTTTCCTTCTGTTTTGCTGGCAATTCCCAGCTGCTTGGTTTGATTGCAGCAATAAAGTCTGCTTCTTTTAAAAAGATTGTTTCATTTAGCTTTCCAGAAAAAACGGAGCGTGTAAGAAATAGCGCTTTGTTTTCTTGTTTTATATCCTTTATGTTAGAAAAAAGAGGAATATTTAACACTTCACTTAAATAGGGTGCCAAGCTTTTTCCGAAATCCGTTTGGGGAATAATGACGTTCGTAGGTTTTTCTTTTTTCAAGATAGATTCCAGCATTTTTCCGTATGCTTCTTGGGAAAATGTGGAGGATTTTGTTTGCACCCATATTATTTTATGCACATTATAATATAAAAGCTCTTCCATATTCGATCTGGTTTTATCTTCTCCGTATAATACAACGACTATTTCTGCTTCATCATCCACTTTTTTAGCAGCTGATAAACATTCCATTGTAACAGTACGCATTTGGTCTTGTTTCATTTCTCCAATAATCAATACTTTTCCCATCTAATATTCCTCCTTCCCAATTTTTTACAGCCTTTTTTTGATAAGTTGAACGAGGTCGGCTGCTTGTGTTTTGCTGTCTCCTTGTAAAAATATTTTTTGTCTGTCTACAATAGGAAATTGATATTGTACAGAGGTTATCAAAGAAGCTTTATGGAGGGAGGGAGTAACTTTATCTAAGGGTTTTCTTTTTGCTTTCATGATCCCTGCAAGCGTCGGAAGTCTTGGTTCATTTAATCCTTGTGGAACGGTTACTAAAAGTGGCAGCGGACCGTGATAAGTCTCTATTGCATCTGTCGTCTGTTTTTCAACCGTTGCTTTCCCATTTTCTACTGTTAATTTCGATATATTAGTAATAAACGGAATGGTTAATGCTGTTGCAACTCGTGGTCCAACTTGGCCGCTTCCCCCATCCATGGCAAATGCTCCTGCAAGAATGATATCGAATGAAATAGTCTGTATATAGGAAGATAATAGGCTGGCAATAGCTGACGGCTCTTCTTTTGCCTCATTGGCTAGAAGGAGAACGCCAAAGTCTGCTCCGATTGCTAAAGCGAGGCGAAGCTGCTTTTCTGCATTCATTTCTCCTGCTGATACGGCTACGATTGTTCCGCCGTTCTTTTCTTTTAATCGAATGGCTTCTTCTAATGCAATTTCATCAAGGGGATTGATCATATATTGGACATCCCTCTGCACGACTCCATCTTGGACAATAATTTGCTGCTCAGAATCAAATGTTCTCGATAACAGTACGATAATATTCAAGCAATAACCCCTCCTTTACTTCTCAAGATCCTTTTGATTTTGTCTGTCTTCTTCTTTTAATTCTCTTCTTAATATTTTTCCAATTGCTGATTTTGGCAGTTCTGCTCTAAATTCATAGAGCCGCGGCACTTTATAGGAAGCAATTCGTTTTCTCACAAAAGCATTTAAATCGTCCTCCGATACGCTCGCTCCTTTTTTTAATACAATAAATGCTTTTACCGTTTCTCCACGATATGGATCAGCTATACCGACTACTGCTGCTTCTTCCACCGCAGGATGCTCATATAATACTTCTTCCACTTCTCTTGGATAAATATTAAACCCACTAGCAATAATCATATCTTTTTTCCTGTCCACGATATAAAAGTATCCTTTGTCATCCATAAAACTTATATCGCCTGTAAACAGCCAGCCGTTTTTTAATACTTTGTCGGTTTCTTCTGGATTATTCCAATATCCTTTCATCACTTGTGGACCTTTAATAGCCAACTCACCAATTTCCCCTGGAGGAAGCTGTTCACCTGTTTCAGTTGAAAAAATAGCTGCATCTGTTCCTGGCCAAGGCACCCCTATGCTTCCTTTCCTAATTTCATGATCCCAAAGAAAATTAACATGTGTAACTGGAGAAGTTTCCGTTAATCCATACCCTTCCACTAATTTCCCACCTGTTTTTTCTTGAAATCTCCCGATAATTTCTACTGGCAATGGCGCGGATCCGCTTATTGCACCATTAATAGAGGAAAGATCATATTTTTCTATATCTGGGTGGTTTAATAAACCGATATAAATAGTAGGAGCACCAGGGAAAAGGGTAGGCCTTTGTTTATGGATGGTTTTTAACGTAGCCGTTGCATCAAACTTAGGAATCAAAATCATTTTGTAAATTTCCATCATTGATAAAACCATTACGGTCATTAACCCGTATACATGAAACAAAGGCATAATAGCCAGCATTCGCTCTTCCCCTTTTTTCATGCGATACAGCCATTGTCGACACATGGAGGTATTGGAGATTAAATTTTGATGTGACAACATCACTCCTTTAGGAGATCCTGTCGTCCCGCCTGTGTATTGCAAGATTGCAACATCCTCTTCAAAATCAGTTGGATGCTCTATTAATTCTGTATGCTGTTTTTTTAGTATCTTGGATAAATGATGGGTGCCAATCTTTTCATATTGGGGGGGTTCATTTGTTTGTTGTTTTTTTTGTATCATGGGATAGAGGATGTTTTTTGGGAATGGAAGAAAGTCCTGTATTTTCGTGACGATAATATGTTGAAGCTCTGTATCTTTTTTTGCCTGTAGTACACGATTATATAAAAGATCCAATGTAATAAGTATTTTCGCTTCAGAATCTTTTAGCATAAACTGAACTTCTCTTTCTTTATAAAGAGGATTTGTCGGAACTACAATGCCGCCTGCTAAAAGAATGGCATAAAAGCTGATAACCGTTTGGGGCGTATTTGGCAGCATAACGGCTACTCTATCCCCTTTCTGTAATCCCAGCCTTTGTAAATAAGCAGCAAGTGCTAATGCTTTTTTATATAAACATGCAAATGTCCATTCTTTGCCCATAAAATGAATGGCCTTATGCTTCGGATATTCCTTTGCAGCATTTATTAATAGCTGCTGCAGGGTATCTGCGCGGTAATAAGCTTCTTTTGCTATTTGTTTTGGATAAAGGTCCAACCAAGGCTTTTCACGCTGCATGCTAATTCCTCCTTCTTGCTTGTCTATTGTACTAGCATTATATGGCGAAAGAAGCACTTCAGTTATTTAAAATAAGCCTATATTAAAAAAAGGGCGGAATCTCTATGATGTCAAAGCTAACTAATTGTTGCACATCCCGTCATAAAGTGAACCTTCCATTAGTGGAGGTTTTACTGCCCGTTAAAAGTGGGATAAAAAAAATACACGTTTTCCCTTCAATTAATAGAGGGGAAAAACGTGTGTTTTTCTTAAAAATAGTTTCTATGCCATTAAGAAATACCTGAACCAATTACGTAAGATAAACCAATCGAAATAATCATGGAGATTAGTCCTACTGCTCTGTTATCATTTTGGATTTCTTCGTCTATCCGAAATTTTGGAGTTAAAAATTCAAAGATAAAATAACCTACCAGCAGCAATAAAAATCCATATACTCCCCAAACAATCATAGTCAGCAACGAATCATTCTGCATAATGGAATGCCTAAAAATGTTGGCTATGCCAAATATTTTCCCACCGGTTGCCATTGCCACTGCAATATTTCCTCTCTTTATTTCCTCCCAGTTATTATACTTTGTCACCAATTCAAAAATAGCCAAAAATACAACCATGCTTAAAATGACAACACTATAATCGCCAGCTGTTTTTACATATTCATTACCCCAAAAATGATTCATGCACTTTCTCCTCTAACTGTTTTCTATACAATAACGAGTTATTTTAATTCAACGACCGTCACACCACTTCCGCCTTCTCCTGCTTCTCCAAAACGAAGGCTTTTCACCGAACGATGATTTTTTAAATACTCTTGTACACCTGTTCTTAAAGCACCAGTACCTTTTCCATGAATAATCGAAACTCTTGGATATCCTGCAAGCATGCTGTCATCGATATATTTTTCTACTCTTGACAAAGCATTTTCAAATCTTTCTCCACGCAAATCCAATTCTAAGCTTACATGGTAGTCTTTTCCTCTTATCGTTGCTAAAGGTTTTGTTTCCACTACTTTCGGAGCTTTAATAAATTCTAAATCTTTTTCTTTTACTTTCATTTTCATAATCCCAATTTGGACTTGCCATTCTTTATCTGAAATCTTTTCCAGCAGCTGCCCTTTTTGGCCGAAAGTGGTCACTTTTACTTCATCGCCTGGTTGGAAAACATGATTGGTTGTAATGGATGCTTCTCTTCTTTTTACAGCTATTTTAGGAGCCGCATCACTTAATCGTTTTCTTGCATCAATTAATTCATGCTCTTTTATTTCCGCATGTTTTTCAAGCTGCATTTTTCGCAAATCAGCAATGACATTTTCTGCTTCCTGTTTTGCATTTTCAATGATGTCAGCTGCCTGTTTCTTCGCCTTATCTTGCAGAGCTTCTTTTTTCTCGTAATAATCCATCACTTGCTTTTGCAAGTCACGATGAAGCATTTCTGCTTGCTTTAATAAATCCTGCGCTTCCTTGTATTCTTCTTCTGCATGTTTTCTGCTTGATTCTAATGATGCAATCATATTTTCAATTTTATTGCTTTCATCACTTACATGGGCTCTTGCTGTAGCAATTACCTGTTCATTCAAACCTAATCGTTTGCTTATTTCAAAAGCGTTGCTTCTTCCTGGTACTCCGATAAGAAGCTTATAGGTTGGACTTAATGTTTCAACATCAAATTCAACACTTGCATTCATAACACCTTCGCGGTTATAGCCATATGCTTTTAATTCAGGATAATGGGTTGTTGCAATTACTCTTGCGCCGCGGCTGTTTACTTCATCCAATATAGAAATGGCAAGAGCCGCTCCTTCTTGAGGATCCGTTCCTGCACCTAATTCATCAAATAATACAAGGCTATTATGATCTACCTTCTCGAGTATGCTGACAATATTCACCATATGGGAAGAAAATGTACTTAAGGATTGTTCAATGGACTGTTCATCGCCAATATCTGCATAAACAGCATCAAATACACACATCTCCGACCCATCAAGAGCAGGAATCTGTAAACCAGCCTGTGCCATTAATGTGCATAACCCGACAGTTTTTAGTGTTACGGTTTTTCCACCTGTATTCGGTCCTGTAATGACAATGGTCGAAAAGTCATCCCCTAGCATTACATCATTTGCTACTACTACATCAATGGGTATTAATGGATGTCTTGCTTTAAAAAGTGCAATTTTTCCACTGTTATTTATATTCGGCTTCGTTCCTTTTAAGCGATGACCGTATTTTGCTTTCGCAAACATAAAATCAATTTCTGTCAAAACAGCCACAATCTCTAATAGCTCTGTGCTGTAACCTGAAACAAGTGCCGTTAACTGGGTTAATATACGGTCGATTTCCTGCTGTTCTTTCACACGAATTGACTGCAGCTCATTGTTTAGTGTGACAACCGATTGAGGTTCAATAAATAATGTCTGTCCGGAAGCACTTTGATCATGAATAATGCCGCCGTAATTTCCTCTGTATTCTTGTTTAACCGGGATAACAAAACGGTCATTGCGGATCGTAATAATTGCATCGGAAAGCATCTTTGACGCATTGGATGAACGAATCATGCTTTCCAGCTTTTCTCTTACTTTTGCTTCATTTCTCCGCAGTTGAGACCTGAGACTTCGCAATGCCTCGCTTGCACTATCCATTACCATGCCTTGCTCATCTATTGCCATTTTAATTTCTTCTTCTACTTCAGCCAAGACAATTATTTGGTCCGCAAGCTCAGCCAGAATTGGCACCGCTTCTTCTTCATGAAATTCTTCAATAAAGCGTTTCATTTGTCTGCTTGCATGCACCGTTTTTGCAATTTGGTTCAATTCTGCGGGACTCAGCATACCGCCGATGGTAGAACGTTTAACATGTGGGCGGATATCATAAATGCCGCTTAATGGTATATTCCCGCGCATGCGGAATACTTTCGCAGCCTCATCTGTTTCTTCCTGCCAGCGAACTACTTCTTCGTAATTTGTTGAAGGAATGAGTTGTTCTGCTTTCCATTTTCCTAATGACGAAGATACATGTTCCAATAATTGGTTTTTAATTTTATCAAATTCTAATGTTTTTAATGCTCTTTCTTGCATGGAGTTTTCTCCTTTGCTACTTTTCTTTTCTACTATAACTTCCTCTTTTTTTGTAAAAAGTTCAGAAAGTCTTGTTTATCCATCGCGTTTACAACCGTATCTTTTTTTATCCAGCCTTTTTTTGCTGTAGATACTCCAATGCTCATGTTATTTAACTCTTTTGTATGATGTGCATCTGTATTGATGATAATGTTTACCCCTTTTTCTTGGGCCATTTTCACATTCTCTGCATGCAAATCCAACCGGTTTGGGTTGCTGTTAAGCTCTAAAATAGTATTGGTTTCTTTTGCTAATTTGATCAAAGCTGCCATATCCACTTCATAACCGTCTCGTATGCCAATTTTCCTGCCAGTTGGATGTGCTATTATATGGACATATTTATTTTCCATGGCAGTTTTTAATCTCTTCATTATTTTGTCCTTCGATTGGGAAAAAGAAGAATGAATGGATGCAATAACAATGTCTAATTCTGCTAATAAACTGTCATCATAATCTAATGAACCATCTGGTAGAATATCCATTTCTATACCAGCAAGTATGGTAATATCCTCATATTTTTCATTCAGCCGTCTTATTTCTTGAATTTGTTCCCTTAAACGCTCTGGCGTCAATCCATTTGCTACCTTTAAATAGTGAGAATGATCGGTGATTGCCATATATTGATAGCCTCTAGCTCTATTTGCCTCCACCATTTCTTCGATGGAAAAAGCACCATCACTCCAAGTCGAATGCATATGTAGATCGCCTTTTATATCTTCCAAAGAAATAATATGACTATCTTTGCTGTATAATTCTACTTCTTTTCCATCTTCTCTTATCTCAGGTGGAATGAAGGGGAGCTGAAAATGATCATAAAAAGCCTCTTCTGTTGAAAATGTTATGACCTCTTCCGTTTCTACATTTTCCACACCATATTCACTGATTTTTTCTCCCCGCTCTTTCGCTAACTGTCTCATTTTCACATTATGATCTTTTGAACCGGTGAAATGATGAAGTGTCGTCGCAAATTCTGCTTGTGTCACGAGACGAAAATCGACAGAAACATCATATTTTAAGTCTAATATAATACTTACTTTTGTATTGCCTGCACCTGTTATTTCTTTTATTGAAGGAAGTGCTGTTAATTTATTTTTTACTGCGGCTGGATTATCCGTTGCAATAATAAAATCTAAATCTTTGATCGTTTCACGCATCCTTCTTAAACTTCCAGCTCGTGAATATCGATCGATTTCCTCTATTGCATCCAAGTCTTTTTCAATAGAGGCAGCAACGGACAACATATAGGCAATTGGCAGCCTGTCCGGTCTAGATCCTACATTTTGCAAAGCTTCCAGAATCTTTTCTTCTGTTTTTTTTCCAAAACCGCTTAGCTTCTGCACTTCTCCTTGCTCACATGCAGCTTGTAAATCTTCCGCGTTTTGAACAGCGAGCTCTTTATATAGTTTGGCGATTTTTTTTCCGCCTAGTCCAGGCAGCTGCAATAATGGAATCAACCCTTTTGGGACCTCTTCCTTTAGCTCATGAAGTACTGAAGATGTTCCAGTTGAAATAAATTCTTCTATCACTGCAGCCGTTCCCTTGCCGATTCCAGGGAGTGCCGTATAATCGTTTATCTCCGTTAAACTTTTTTCATCATTTTCTAAACTTGCAGCAGCCTTTCGAAAAGCAGAAACTTTAAACGTATTCTCTCCTTTTAACTCCATATATACAGCAATCTGTTCTAATAGACGCACAACTTCTTTTTTGGTTATGTTCATTTTATCACCTGCTTCTATCCATTCATTCTATTAAATGGATTTATTTCACTTAAGCACCATTACTATCATATCATGTTCCACTATTTTTCAATAATAGATTGTATACTTCCAGCTTTTTGCATTAAGAAAAGCGCAAGCGCCCTTGCTCATCGACAGAATAAGCTGGACTGAATCGAGTGAGATAAAAGAAACACGAAGAACGTAGTGATTCGATATTGACTACGCAAGCGAGGTGAGGGAAGCGTTGAAGTCGTTAGGTCGCTGGAGCTAGACACTTGTCAGACTTTAGAAAACTTATACTTTCTTATCTAGTAACAAAAACTCTTCCAGCCTGCATACTTGCCAGAAGAGTTTTATGCCAGCTTTAAGAAGCCATATAATCAAACCAAAGTTCTTTTATTTTCCCAGAAAAATATGGAGTGTTTTCAATTATGCCTGCTGCAATAGTCGATTTATTTAAATGGTCTTGAATAAAGTCAATTGGCATGAGTGCTGCAATATATAATAAAATAAATAGCACTAAATAACTTTCAATCAATCCAAAGATTGCACCAGCCCATGTATTAAGCTGACTTAAAACAGGGAGACTTGCAACAAAATCTATCATACTTCCAAGTATCTGCCAAACTATTTTCACAGCAAAAAAAATCAGCGCAAAAGCAATTGCCCGATAGAATACATCTTCTAAATTTGCATTGCTAAAAAGTGTGGTAATAAAGCTATTTTCTCCTAAATTAGGATATGGAACCCAAAGAGTTAATTTGGTAGAAAATGGTATGTAATATTTGTTTGCCACAATAAATGCCGCAATAAATCCCGTTAAATGAACTACTTGTAAAATTAAACCTCTTTTCAGACCTCTTAACAAACCAAATAATAATAATATAATAATAATAAAATCTAACATGACTTTTTCAGTCCTTTTCTCTTTTTAATTCATTTTCCAGCTGATCCACTCGATCTAATAATTTCACATAATCATTTACTATATTAACAGTTGTTAGTACAGCTAATTTATTTATATCAAGTGATGGATTCTTAGAATTGAGTTCCCGCATTTTTTTATCTACTATAGAGGCAACCAAGCGAACATGGCTTGACGATTCTTCACCTATTATTACATATTGTGTACCATATATTTCAACGCTTGTACGGTTTTTTGGTGTATTTGTCACATTTATGCCTCCAATCTTAAGAATCCTAATCTCTATCATAACATGAACTATTCTTAAGTGGAAAGCCATACCCTTTCAAATTAAGTCGAGGTTTTACAAATTAGGATATTTTTACATTTTTTGGTATATTTTTAATTGGATGCCCCTCACCTTTTTCTATTTATCTTCTTTTTCATTTAATTTTTTTCTATTTTTTCCTTTTTTAATACCATTTTTTTGATTTATCGTTTCTTCGGCTAATCACACTAAATTTCGATATCTATTCTATAAGAAAAGCGCATGCGCCCTTGCTCATCGACGGAAAAAGCTGGACTGAATCGAGTGAGATAAAGGAAACACGAAGAGCGCAAGCGTAGATGTTGACTTATCGTAGACGAGGTGAGGGAAGCGTTGAAGTCGATAGGGCGCTGAAGCTAGACACTTGTCAGACTTCAGAAAACTTATACTTTTGTATCTATTCAAAAAAAAGACTATCTCCCATTTGAGACAGTCCTATTTCTTTTATCCTCTCAGCACAGCCCCAGCTTTATCTTTTACTGCTGCCAATACTTTATCATGTGCTTTTGTTATCATTTCTTCTGTTAATGTTTGTTCTGGATCAAAATATTTTAATGTATAGGCGATGGATTTTTTTCCTTCTTCCATTTTATCGCCTTCATACAAATCAAACACTTGAACTTCTTTTAATAAGGATCCGCCGGCTTCCACAATAATCGCTTGAATATCGCCTGCCAACATCGTTTTGTCCACTACTAATGCAATATCTCTTGTTACAGAAGGGAAGCGTGGAATCATTGTATAGTGAATATCTTCTACATCTGCAGCTAAAAGCTTGCTTAAATTCAATTCAAAGCAATACGTTTCTTTAATATCTAAATCATTTTGAACTTGTGGGTGAACCTGGCCAACAAATCCAATTACTTCGCCATTAAAAAGTATAGTTGCCGTTCTGCCTGGATGCATGCTGTCCATTTCGCCTCTTACAAAACCAACGTGCTCTGCCACACCTAATTTTTGGAATAATCCTTCCAGTACACCTTTCATTACAAAGAAATCAACCGCTTTTTTCTCTCCTTGCCAAAGGTTGGCGCTCCATAAACCAGTTATAGCACCTGCTACATGCTCTCTTTCTTCTGGAAGTTCGTTCTCAGCACCTTCTTTTGCCAAGAAAACAACACCAGTTTCATATACAGAAAGACTGTCATTTTGACGGGCACTGTTATATTTCACCACTTCTAATAATTGCGGAATGATACTTTGACGCAATAGACTGCGTTCTTCACTCATTGGCATGCTTAAACGAACTGGCTTGCGTGCTTCCAATGCAAACTGCTGCACCTTTTTTTCACTTGTTAAAGCATACGTAATGGCTTGATAAAGACCTGCACCTTCTAAATATTTTCGCACCGTGCGGCGTTTTTTCTGATAAGGTGATAACACACCAGGAATGGCTGCACCAACAGGCAAAGTAGTTGGAATATGATCATATCCATAAAGACGCGCCACTTCCTCCGTTAAATCTTCTTCAATGGTAATATCATTTCTTCTTGTTGGAATGGTTACAGTAAATATCGTATCTTCTACTGCTGTTTCAAACTGCAGTCGTGCAAAGATCTCTTTTACTTCATTTATTTCTAAAGAAGTGCCTAATACTTTGTTGATTTTTTCTAATGAGATGGACACAATTTTCGGTTCTTCTGATAATGCTTCAACAGCAGCTTCGCCTTCTAAAACTTCACCGCCAGCATATAAATGCAATAGTTGTGCCGCTCTTTCTGCCGCTGCACGAACACGGTTTGGATCAATGCCTTTTTCATATCTTGCACTTGCTTCACTTCTTAAATTCAATACTTTTGATGATTTACGGATAACGCCGCTGTCAAAATAAGCTGCTTCCAATAATACATTCGTTGTATCAGATCGCACTTCTGAATTTGCTCCGCCCATTACACCTGCAACTGCAACTGCCGTTTCGCCATTTGTAATGACTAAATTATCTTCTGAAAGCACTCGTTTTGCTTCATCTAATGTCACAATTGTTTCGTCTTTTTTCGCTCTTCTTACAAGAATCTCTTTTGATCCTAGACGGTCTAAATCAAATGCATGAAGTGGCTGGCCATATTCTAATAAAATATAATTCGTAATATCCACCACATTATTATGCGGACGAATGCCTGCTGCCATTAATCTTCCTTGCATCCAAAGAGGAGATGGAGCAATTTTTACGTTTTTAATAATTTTTGCTGTATAAACGTGAGCATCTTCCTTATTTTCCACACTCACTTGTACGTAGTCAGATGCTTTTTCATTTGCTGTTGGATATTCTACGCTTGGAAGCTTTACTTCTTTTCCAAGAACAGCTGCCACTTCATACGCAACCCCTAACATGCTTAAGCAATCGGAACGGTTTGGAGTTAAACCTAATTCCAATACTGCATCGTCACGCTGCAAATATTTCAGCGCATCTTGGCCAACTTCAACATCACTTTGGAAAACAAAAATGCCTTCTGAGTAATCTTTTGCTACAAGCTTGCTTTCAATGCCAAGTTCCTGCAATGAACAAATCATTCCATTGGATTCTTCTCCGCGCAGTTTTGCTTTTTTAATTTTGAAATTGCCTGGGAGAACTGCACCAACTTTTGCAACCGCTACTTTTTGGCCTTTATCTACATTCGGTGCTCCGCAAATAATTTGAATAGGTGCTTCCTCGCCGACATCCACTAAACATTTATTCAGTTTGTCAGCATTTGGATGCTGCTCTCTTTCTACGACATAACCGATTACGACATTTTTGATGCCTTCATTTAAAACGTCAACACCTTCTACTTCAATCCCGCTTTTTGTAATTTTATCAGCTAATTCTTGTGGATTAATATCATTTAAATCTACATAATCTTTTAACCATTTATAGGATACTAACATTATTTTTCTCCTCCAACCTTAATATTCCGGTACTGAAAACTGCTTTAAGAAACGAATATCATTTGTATAGAAATGACGAATATCATCAATTCCGTATTTTAGCATTGCGATGCGTTCTGCACCGATTCCAAAAGCAAATCCAGAATATTTTTTTGAATCATAGCCAGCCATTTCCAGTACATTCGGATGAACCATTCCTGCACCTAATACTTCAATCCAGCCAGTTCCTTTACACACACTGCAGCCGCTTCCTTTACAAATGCTGCATGAAATATCTACTTCAACAGATGGTTCAGTAAATGGGAAGAAGCTTGGGCGCAAACGAATCTCTCTCTCTTCTCCAAACATTTTTTTCGCAAATACTTCCAATGTTCCTTTTAAGTCACTCATACGAATATTTTCATCGACTACAAGGCCTTCAATTTGCATAAATTGATGCGAGTGTGTTGCATCATCGTTGTCGCGGCGATACACTTTCCCTGGGCAAATGATTTTTACAGGTCCTTTGCCTTTATGTTTTTCCATTGTACGGGCTTGCACTGGAGAAGTATGCGTTCTTAATAGCAATTCCTCTGTAATATAAAAGGAATCTTGCATATCACGAGCCGGATGATTTTTTGGCAAATTTAATGCTTCAAAATTATAATAGTCAACTTCAACTTCCGGTCCTTCTTCTACTGTATAACCCATTCCAATAAATAAATCTTCTACTTCTTCAATCACTCTCGTTAATGAATGATGGTTTCCAACAGCAATTGGTCGGCCTGGCAAGCTAATATCAATTGTTTCGGCTGCAATTTTCTTTTGTACTTCTGCTTCTTCTAATACTTTTTGTTTCTCTTCTATCTGACTTGTAATTTCATCACGGATAACATTTACTAATGCTCCCATTTTTGGACGTTCTTCAGCAGAAAGTTTGCCCATGCCTTTTAGCACTTCTGTAATAGGTCCTTTTTTTCCAAGATAAGCAATTCGAATATCATTTAATTGTTTCACATTTTCAGCGTTTGAAATGCTTTGTAAGGCTTCAGCCTGCAGTTCTTTTAATTTTGCTTCCACATTGTTTCCTCCTTAAACGATTTGCATGATATAGCAGCAAGTTTTGGTTTTTTGGCAATAAAAAAAACCTCTCCCTAAAAAAGGGACGAGGTTTTGTATTCGCGGTACCACCCTAATTAACTTAATATTAAACATTAAGTTCACTTCATTTGGATAACGGTCTTATTCAACCGGTACATCTTTACATTTCAACTTTCGAAATGGTCCCGATGCCAACTCAGGAGGTGAACTTCATTTATCTTTTTGATAAAAATGCTTTCAGTCTAAGGCATTTTCTCCCTTTATCAAAGCAATAAACTACTTTTCTCCGTCTTTGTTTTTATTCATGCAATTTGCCATTAATTATAGTATATTTTTTCGCTATTTTCAAATGCATTCTTTTTATTTTTTTAGCTGGTTATGCTACCCTGAAAAAAGGGTTCCGCAGCCGACATATACTTTGCTTTCCATGGGGCGGGCGCCGAGCCTCCTCGGAGCTTTGCTCCTGCGGGGTCTCGTCTGTCCCGCTAATCCCATAGGAGTCTTCGTATATGCCGGCTGCTCCTTGCTATAAAATAGGGAGACTGCTTTTTTCATGCGCCATGGGGCGAATTTTATTAGCATGGATGTCTACCCTGAAAAATAAAGACCGCAGTCAGAATACACTTCGCTTTCCACGGGGCGGGCGCCGAGCCTCCTCGGAGCTTTGCTCCTGTGGGGTCTCGCCTTTCCCGCTAATCTAAGCAGGAGTCTTCGTGTATTCTGACTACTCTGTGCTGTAAATAGTGGAAGCTGCTTCTTTTCATACCCCAAGGTGCAAATTAAATTTTTTTTGCATGGGTGTCTACCTAAATGATTAGTAAATAGTTTATCCGATTAATTAAAATGATATAACAAAATACCCGCAGCCACTGCCACATTCAACGATTCACTTTTTCCGTATATAGGAATGTATAAATTGCCATCTGTTTTTTCAAGCACTTCTTTGCTAACTCCATTGCCTTCATTTCCCATTATAAGACAAAAACCTTGCTGTTTGCGTTCCACTTCTCGATAATCTTTTCCGTTTTCAAGAGCAGTTCCAAATACAGGAATGCTTTTTTCTTTAAGAATAGCGATAAAATCGGAAATATTTTGTTTTACTATAGGCAAATGAAAATGGCTTCCTTGGGCAGAGCGAACCACCTTTGGGTTATAAATATCTACTGTTCCTTCTCCAATGATTACGGCGTCGATTCCTGCAGCATCTGCTGTACGGATAATCGTTCCTAAATTGCCTGGATCCTGCACTTTGTCTAATGCAATAAACGTTTTTCCTGATTGAACTACCGATTTATTCTCCATTTGCTTGCAGACAGCTACAATTCCCTGCGGTGTTTCTGTATCGGTCAATTGCTCAATAATTTCTTTTGTCACCATCGTAACTGGTATATCTCTATAATCCCAACCAGGTAAATCAATTTCTTCCGAAATGATTAAATCAAGTATAGCATCTGCTTTAAATGCTTCTTCCACAAGATGAAATCCTTCTACAAGAAATGTCCCTGTTTTATCGCGTTCTTTTTTGCTTAATCGTTTTTTCCACTCTTTTACTTGAGGGTTTTTAACGGATTGTATATGCTTCAACTTTTTCTCCTCACTTTTACTATGCACTTTCTACTTAATCATTTCTCTTATAATTAAGCAGGTCAACATTTTTACACTAATATTTATTATAACGCAACAGAAATACATAATAAACGGTAAAGGAGAAATGCTATAATAGGATGTTTTTTATAAGCATTCACTGTAGAATTTAATTTTAGAAGGGAGCACGCAGAAAATGAATTTAAATTTACGTAATGCGATCATCCATAATGTTTCCGGGAATTCTCAAGATGAGTTAAAAGGCACGATTGTGGATGCTATTCAAAATGGGGAAGAAAAAATGCTTCCTGGACTTGGTGTTCTTTTCGAAATCATCTGGAAAAATTCCTCTGAAACAGATCAAGCGGAAATGCTGCAAACGCTTGAAACCAGCTTGAAATAAAGTAAACTTCCATAAGTGAAGATTTTTCTTTGCTTATGGAATATGTTCTTCCCCATATAATTTCCCATCACAAATAATTTTTTGAAACTTTCTTTCTACCTTTTCCGTACTACTTTTATCAAGGATTGCATTCTCTTTTTACTTATGTACAAATTGGCTATAAAAGGGATTGTTTAATATGTTATACTACTTTTACTACTAGACGGAAAAAGGTGAAAAATTTTGACGAAAAAAAAGTTTCATTATTGGCTGCTGCAAATTTTATTAATTGTAGCCATCATTTACATTTGTACAAAAATCTCCTTTCTATTTCAACCGGTAGGAGTACTGTTCTCAACTCTTTTTGCTCCTATTATTATCACTGGATTTTTATATTTTCTGCTAAATCCGATCGTTATTTTTCTGCAAAAATATAAAATCCCCAAAACCTTGGCAATTATCATTATATATGTTGTCATTATTGGTTTAGTCATCCTTGCCATTGGAAATGTCTTCCCGCTAATCACCAATCAGATAAGCGAACTATTTGGCAATATCCCTATGTATGCGCAACAAACAATCAAGTACTTTCATTATTTATATGACACCAAACAATATCAATGGCTGTTAAATCAAAATTACGTGACACTAGAAGATATTGGCGATAAATTAAACGATATTGCTCAAACCATTCCGAACAATTTGACAAATAGTCTTTCAGCTATTATCAGTACGATGACAAATATTACGGTAACTATTGTAACCGTTCCATTTTTATTGTTCTATTTCTTTAAAGACGGCAATAAGTTTCCTGCCGCATTAGCTAAATTTTTTCCTTCCTCTTACCGTAATGAAGGATTAAAAATTATTAAAGAAACAAGCGAAACGTTGGCTGCCTATATTCAAGGGCAAGTAATGGTCGCAACTTTTGTTGGAACATTAGCGTTTATCGGTTATTGGATTATCGATTTGGATTACGCCCTTGTGATGGCAATAATTGTTGCAGTAACAAATATAATCCCTTATGTTGGTCCATTAATCGGCGGTGCTCCTGCTGTTATCATCGCTCTATTTACATCGCCTACTCAAGCTCTTCTTGTCATAGTGGTTATTACTATTGCTCAGCAGATTGAGGGAAATGTACTATCACCGCTTATTTTAGGAAAAAGATTGGATACACACCCTGCAACCATCATTGTCTTGTTATTAGTGGCTGGAAACTTAGCCGGCGTACTTGGCATGATCCTAGCCATTCCAACATATGCAGTTGCTAAAACCATTGTTTCTAATATTATTCGACTACTAAGGGCAAGAAAAGCAGCTATTTCGGTTGGAGAAGAACCCAGGGATACTAATTTGCTTTAAATTCAGCTAAAAACCGAGCAATGACCTCACTGGGTTCTGCTCGGTTTTTTTAGTTTAGGAAAATGTCAGCTTATCCACTGTTTCCCGATCTAATTTTTTTATCACTTCGATAATTAATTTAACCGCATTCTCATAATCATCACGATGAAGCATAGCGGCGTGTGAATGTATATAGCGTGTAGCAATTGTAATCGAAAGTGCAGGAACACCATCATGCGTCAAGTGAATGGCACCTGAATCCGTACCACCGCCTGGCACACTGTCAAATTGATAAGGGATTTCAAACGCATCCGCGGTATCTGTTACTAAATCTCTTAATCCTTTATGAGACACCATGGAAGCATCATATAAAATAATTTGCGGCCCTTTTCCCATTTTGCTTAATGCCTCTTTTTCTGTAACACCTGGAGTATCTCCAGCAATCCCGACATCTACTCCAAAAGCAATATCTGGATTAATTTTTTGTGCTGCTGTTTTAGCACCGCGAAGCCCTACTTCTTCCTGTACCGTTCCAACACCATAAACAATATTTGCATGTGTTTCGTTTTTTAGTCCTTTTAATACATCAATGGCAATTGCACAGCCAATTCGGTTATCCCATGCTTTTGCGAGCAGCATTTTTTCATTGTTCATAATGGTAAACTCGAAATATGGAACAACCATATCACCTGGTCTAACTCCCCATTCTTGGACTTCTTCTTTCGATGATGCACCAATATCAATAAACATATCTTTTATCTCCACTGGTTTTTTACGAACTTCTGGAGGCAAAATATGCGGTGGCTTGGAACCAATTACACCAGTCAGCTCCCCATTTTTTGTGACGATGGTAACACGCTGTGCCAGCATTACTTGCGACCACCATCCGCCAACTGTTTGAAAATAAAGAAAGCCTTTATCATCAATACGTGTAATCATAAAACCAACTTCGTCTAAATGTCCCGCAACCATAATTTTTGGACCATTTTCCTTGCCAACCTTTTTCGCAATTAAACTTCCTAAATTATCTGTAGTAACCTCATCTACATAAGGAGTTATGTATTTTTTCATTACTTCTCTTGGTTCCTGTTCATTTCCAGGTATCCCTTTCGCATCTGTTAAATCCTTTAACATTAACAATGTTTCATCCATTTTCTTCATTATTTCGACTCCCTTAATATTAGTTATGCTAACAAATACAATTATACTAGGAAATTTATTTTGTTCCTAGTATATCACTACCTTCCTTTTTCTATAAATTGAATTTAAATATTAGCGATTTCTTTTATCTCCTGTTGTTGGTGAGTTTTGTATTACAGGATGGAAAACGCACAGGTGTTACCACAAAACGCAGTGATTTTATTATGTTCCTATATTAGGCCTTAGTACCGAAAAACTTAGATGCATGAACGTCAATATGTAGTTGAGTAGTTGCTTCCTTCCAATATTTTTTCAAAAAGTTTTTAAAAAATGAAACCTTTTCATTCTTGAAACGTATACAATTAGCTAATTCAAATTTTCTTATACAATGGAGGCATTTATTATGATGTGGATATTCCGTTTATTATTGCTTGCACTCATTCTATTTATCTTATATCGCATCGTTGCATTTTTCTTTAAACCAGAAAGAAGACTGGCTTTATTTCGTAGTCAAAATAAATATTATTTATTGGATGATCCTAAAAATGTCCGCATGAATTTTCTATTAACATATAAAGGGTTTCTATTTGAAGGAGAAAAATATGTAGATGCTACCACCTCTAGCAATGTGGTTCGAATATTAATTTGGCCTACAGAACCTTTTGACACAAAACTGATGGAAGAAGATACTGCATTTATACAAAATTCTATACAAACTTCTTACCCACATGCCAAAATTGAGTGGAATTTATCAAAAAATAAAATCTAAAACCTTACCGTTTTAAATTATGATGAAAGATATTTTCCTTTCATTTTCCTTGCTGGACGCTTCATTTTCATGAGCATGCGAGCGTCAGATCCTAAAGCTAAAACTATTTTGTTTTGGCTTTTTTTATCTTTGTTGGTTGAATGATGTCTAGCTATAATAAGCAAGGTGCTTCCGCTTTTCTTAATGTGCTTCTTTAAAAAATTCTTTCCATTTAATGATCGTGATTTTTTCTCTTAATACATAAACAAGTATACATAAGGAAAATAATATAATAATCATCATGGTTGGTGAAAATTGTTTAATGAACTGACCAAATACCGTATATAAAAATGCCAGTGGAATATTGGTTATGCAGGCATACTTTGCATACTCTTTAATACTTTGTCTTTTTTCCAATAAACAGAAGTTTAATAGATGATAATGGATAAAAGGAATCAGCCGCAAAATGGTTATTTGCCCCACGGTTAAATTTCGATATTCTCCAAACCAGCGCTTTTTTAATAAGGAAATTTTATCATGTGTTCTCGGCATTTTTTTTATTATCAGAAAAAAGAAAAGGCAATTTAATGTTAATCCAATAATGGAATAGATGGTTCCCATTGTGACTCCAAATAAAATACCTCCTGCAATGCACACTATCATAGGAGGAATAAATAATACTTGCCTTAATGTATGAAAGAGAATAAATGCAATAGGGGCAAAGATGCCTCCTAATTCCATCATGACAAACAACATCGATAATTGTTCATTCACTTTATCACCTTCTGTTCTGTGAAATCTTGCTGTTACTTCATTGTATAATGCTTTGCTGTATTTTATGCCAATACGAATAGAATATAAAGAAAACTTCCATCAGTGGGGGTTTTTCCTCATCCCCCACTGATCGAAAGCTTGAGTTCCACAGGATGTGGATCACACAAACGTTGCCACTGGAAATGGCGATCTTAGTTTGTATACATCTCACTCGGTCCTTTACGGGCGAGTTTCAACACCTAGCTTCCTCGATTTCTCGGCATCTTGAGGTGGGAGGCTTACTGCCCGTTAAGAGTGGGATAAACGATAATCCCAACTTCCAGAAATGATAATAAGGGCAGTCCTACTTTAAAACTAGTATGCTTCGTTTTATGCCGAAATGCATTCATACCGACTGTTAACCCTATTGCTCCAAAAAGAAAAGCAATGCTCCATAACCTCTTTTCACTTATGCGATATTGATTCTTTTTTGCACGATTTTTATCTGCTTTCATTGTAAAAAAGCCAACTAAATTAATAAAAACTAAATAATATGCCAGTATGTAGTTCATTTTTTCTCTCCTTTCGTTTTGTTGATAATGATTTACCAACTAATAAGTCCTTGTTGCAACAGCTATATTTCCGACTATTTCCATTCTCTTTTTTGCTGGTCAGCTGGTTTTTCTTGCCGATTCACCTGCTTTTCTTGCTGATCTCCTCGGTTTTTCCGCCGCTTCCTCTGTCCCCCTCATTATATTCCATAACCCAAAAGAAGCAAAAAAAAAGAAGGTAACCGTATACCTTCTTTTTTTAATCAATTATTTTAAGTTTTGTTTTGCAACAGAAGCTAATTCAGCAAATGCTTTTTCATCGCTTACAGCAAGCTCAGCAAGCATTTTGCGGTTTACTTCGATACCTGCAACTTTTAATCCGTGCATTAAACGGCTGTAAGATAAACCGTTAATACGTGCAGCTGCGTTGATACGAGTAATCCATAATTTGCGGAAGTCGCGTTTTTTCTGACGACGATCGCGGTATGCATACATTAAAGATTTCATTACTTGTTGGTTGGCAACTTTGTATAATGTATGTTTGGAACCGAAATAACCTTTAGCTAATTTAAGAACTTTTTTACGACGTTTGCGTGTAACTGTACCGCCTTTAACACGTGGCATATTGTTTCCCTCCTATTTTCCGTAAATTATTACTTAATGTTGTCTAATAAGTGACGAATGCGTTTGTAATCTCCTGAAGATACTAAAGATCCTTTACGAAGTTTACGTTTTTGCTTTGTAGATTTGTTAGCAAATAAGTGGCTTGTATAAGCGTGAGAACGTTTTAATTTACCAGACCCAGTTTTCTTGAAACGCTTAGCAGCTCCGCGGTGAGTTTTCATTTTTGGCATTTGGTATTCCTCCTCTTTACTTGTCGTTTTTAGGCGCTAAAGTCATGAACATGCTTCGACCGTCCATTTTTGGATGTGATTCCACTGATGCAACTTCTGTACAAGATTCTGCAAATCGAACAAGTACACGCTGACCAATTTCTTTATGCGTAATAGCACGTCCTTTAAAACGGATGGATGCTTTTACTTTATCGCCTTTTTCTAAAAATTTAATAGCATTACGAAGCTTTGTATTAAAGTCATGCTCATCTATAGTCGGACTTAGGCGAACTTCTTTAATATTAATTACTTTTTGGTTTTTGCGTGCTTCTTTTTCTTTCTTCTGCTGCTCAAACTTATACTTTCCGTAGTCCATAATGCGGGCTACCGGCGGTTTTGCATTTGGTGCAACAAGAACAACATCAAGATTTACACGTGTTGCAATTTCAAGAGCTTCGAACTTCGTTTTTATACCAAGCTGTTCACCATTTTGGTCAATAAGTCGAACTTCTCTTGCGCGAATGCCTTCATTTAAAATCATATCTTTGCTAATAGTTAATACACCTCCAAGGTTAATTAACGAATACAACGTTCGGGTCAAGAAATTCCTATCTTAACAACGAGAAACTTTCAAGTCTCCATCTCACGTTAATAACACTAATTGACACTTGACCACCAAGTTGAATCGTTTGGAAAAATAGTACACATTCCATTTAAAAGTACCATTCAATACAAAATTGAATGAAACTAAACAATAAAAAAGTGTGGATGGAAAACCACCCACACTTACGATAACAAACATAGTAAGACAAAAAATGTTCACGTAATACCTGTTAACTACTTGTTGGAATCTTGTGTCAATCAGGTGAGAAGCGGGTGCTTCTTCTTTTCCTCAAACTCGTATTCAATTTACCTTAGTAACTATATCACAGTAGATATATACTAGTCAATGAAAGAAATATCACAACGAGAAAAATTTTATCAAAATTATTTATACAATGCAATACTTTTCATGATATTTTTCGGACAAATGACTATTTTCGCCAAATAAATCGCTTATTACACCAAAAATTTCAAACAATCCAATTAATTCCCAGCAAGATTTTTTCTCCTAATGGAAAGAAATGATGGTTAACGATTCACTTCCGTTTTCAGGTTTTCCAAGAAGGAATCAAATGGAACAGTTTCTGATTTTTGCTCGCCATATTTACGAACATTTACTGCTTGTTCTTCCACTTCTTTATCCCCTACTACTAGCATATAAGGAATTTTCTTCATTTGTGCTTCGCGAATTTTATAGCCGATTTTTTCATCACGCTCATCTAATTCTACACGGAAACCTTGCAATTGTAATTTTTCCTGCACTTGTTTTGCATAATCGAAATGAACAGAAGGCGAAACAGGAATTACCTGAACCTGCACTGGCGATAACCATGTAGGGAAAGCACCTTTATACTCCTCAATAAGGAACGCAATAAATCTTTCCATTGTTGATACAACACCGCGGTGAATAACAACTGGACGATGCTGTTTTCCATCTTCGCCGACATATGTTAAATCAAAGCGCTCCGGCAGCAAGAAGTCTAATTGTACAGTAGAAAGTGTTTCTTCTTTCCCTAAAGCTGTTTTCACTTGAACATCCAGTTTAGGACCGTAGAACGCAGCTTCTCCTTCTGCTTCAAAATAGTCTAAACCAAGATCATCCATGGCATCTTTCAGCATGCTTTGCGCTTTGTTCCACATTTCATCATCATCGAAATATTTTTCTGTATCCTCCGGATCGCGGTAAGATAAACGGAATGAATAATCTGTAATATCAAAGTCTTTATAAACATCCAAGACTAGATTTACTACTCGTTTAAACTCATCTTTGATTTGATCTGGACGAACAAAAATATGCGCATCGTTTAATGTCATTCCTCGAACACGCTGCAGCCCTGATAATGCTCCTGACATTTCGTAGCGGTGCATTGTCCCAAGCTCCGCAATGCGTATCGGCAATTCTCTGTAGCTGTGAATATCATTTTTATACACAACCATATGATGTGGACAGTTCATTGGACGAAGCACTAATTGTTCATTATCCATTTCCATCGGTGGGAACATATCCTCTTGATAATGATCCCAGTGGCCGGAAGTTTTATAAAGATCAACGCTTCCCATAATTGGAGTATATACATGGTCATAGCCTAATCTTTGTTCTTTATCGACAATATAACGCTCTACAATGCGGCGGACAGTGGCGCCTTTAGGAAGCCACAATGGAAGACCTTGCCCCACTTTTTGCGACGTCATAAACAGATCTAGTTCTTTTCCGATTTTGCGATGATCTCTTTCTTTTGCTTCTTCTAATAAACGAAGGTGCTCATTTAATTCTGCTTTTTTAAAGAAAGCAGTACCGTAAATACGCTGCAGCATCTTATTATCACTGTTTCCACGCCAATAAGCCCCTGCAATGCTTAACAGTTTAAATTCTTTTAATTTGCCAGTTGAAGGTACATGAACGCCGCGGCAAAGATCAATAAACTCCCCTTGTTCGTATAAAGTTACTGTTTCATCTGCTGGAATCGCTTCAATTAATTCTAATTTGTATTCGTCATCCATCTCTGTAAACAAATCAACTGCTTCTTTTCTGCTTACTTCTTTGCGGATAATTTCGATATTTTCGTTAATGATTTTGGCCATTTCTTTTTCAATCAGCGGAAGATCTTCTGGTGTTAAAGATTCTTCGATATCGATATCATAATAAAATCCGCCTTCAATAACTGGACCAACACCAAGCTTAACATTTTTATACAATCTTTTTATCACTTGAGCCATTAAATGAGCAGTGCTGTGGCGTAAGATTTCCAGTGCTTCTTCTCTTTCTGGTGTTATTATTTCAAAAGAACAATCTTCATTAATTGGTCTTTTCAAATCATATAAGGCACCATTAAGTTTTCCGGCAATTGCTTTTTTTCTTAAGCCAGGACTTATAGAAGCAGCAATTTCTTCAGTTGTTGTTCCAACAGGAAACTCCTTAACAGCTCCATCAGGAAACGATATTTTCAATACTTCTGACATAATAATTCCTCCTTTTCGTTCTCATGCTGGAGAGGATGTTCAAAAAAGTCGCCAAATTAAATTTCCCTTTTTGAACACACATGTAAAAGCCTATAAAAACACAAAAAACCCGTCCCTTCAATAGAAAGGGACGAGTTATATTAGTAATATATAAGCACGTGGTTCCACCCTAATTCCCGCTTACAACATACATATAAACGGCTTAGATAAAACAGATAACGGCTGAAGACCGCCAACCATTAATAAGGTAATTTACCTGTTCCTGGCTGAAGTTTAAAGGTGGTAAGCATTCTCATCGTGTTAGGAAGCTCCCAGCTGCATCTTCCCTCTCTTTAAACCGTACAAGAAAACTATTATCCTCATCATAACATGTTACAAAATATAGTTGATTTATGTACGTTATTATATGCTTATCATGAAAGAAAATCAAGAGCATTCTATGATTTCTATTCAATTGGGCGTGATAGAATATTGATATCTTGAAAAAACTCCTGTTTTTCCAAAATATGCACACGTTCTTCAAAAATATTGACAATCGTTCGAACGATTGGCTGTTCTCTATCCTCCGTATATAAATAGATATTATTTGGGGCTAATGATAATAGAGGACCAATGGAAAAAGGATCAATATACATAGATTGATGAGCAACTATTTTTTTATCCCAAATAAGCATCAAATCTTGCTGCGTCAGTTCCCGATATTTCTCATCATAAAATTGAATATCCAAATCAAGCAAAACATGGACGGTTTGTTTTTGCGGAATACGATTTGATAAAAATTCTCTTAATGTATGAATAAAAACTTGATATTCCTGCTCCATTTTATATTCATCAATAGAAATTTCTATATATTTTTTTACCATATCCATAAATGCACGTAAACGAAAAGTAACAAAAGAATCAAAAGAAAAGGACACGCCTTCGTGAATCATTTCATCGATAGCCTCTTTTAAACAGGCTTCCATATCTACATCTGGAATAAAATTTTCTAATTCTTTTCTTTTACCTTCTATAATAGAATGAGCAATTTCCAATATATGCCTCTGTTCCGTTTCATCTTTAAAAAAATATTGTTTTACCACTATTTCTTTTGCCCAGATATCCCATTTATTGTTTAAAATATAGTGAAAAAAAAGCTTTTTTAATTTCTCCAAATTCTTTTGAGCTCGAGACGATTCATCCCATTTTATTATTAAGAAATATTCATTTGTTTCTTGAATGGTATTTACCTTCCAATTTAAATGATTGTATTTATGATAAATTAATTTTTTTAATTTTTTCGCATCATCCAGCTGTTGAAATATAATTTTTATCAATCCTATCCCCCCTTTATAAAGAAATCCCTGATAGCATGTATATGGGGGAAATAGACAAAATAGAAGTTAAAGTTCATGGAAACAAACAAAAAAAACAGACTTTTCCCTGCACCCTAGATATCTGGCTGCTGGAAAAGATCTGTTTTTTTTGATAAAGTAAACTTCCATCAGTGGGGTTTTTCTCAATGTCATCAAACCAAACTTCAAAAAAAAGGAAAATTAGTAGCTAAATAGGAAGTAAGGGTTATCGTTCTGTTCTCCGAGGCTTACCGCTCGCTTTCCACGGGGTGAGCAGACGCCTCTCCAAACCAATCATTTTTAAAATATCACAATTTATGGAATCTTAAGTTGATGACATTGGGCTTACTGTCCGTCAAGAGTGGGATAAAAATGGTTCAAAAATTTCCAGGAAATACTGTCTTATTTCTGCTCTTTTATCCTTATAAATAAGCATTTACATTCGTTTATTTGGACCTTTGACATGAATTGGATTTGCTAAATACCTTATTCGCTCCATTACTCGCATCGCTTTCATTTTCTCCTCTTCCCCTCTTTGAGAATAGGTTAAATGATGTTCTAATCCGCTAAAATCAAAATTAGAAGTAAATAAAGTAGGCAAATTCTCCAACATTCTAAACTGAAGAATTGGACCAAGCACTTCATCTCTTATCCAACTGGACATCGTTTCAGCGCCAATATCGTCCAACATGAGAATAGGCTCTCGTTTTATTCTTTCTAGTTTTTCATTTAGCGTGCTGTCCCCGATTGAACTCTTCATTTCTCTAAAAAGCTCCGGTACGTATACAATCATGGAAGAAACTTGCTTTTGTGATAATTCATTGGCAATTGCACCTAAAAGATACGATTTTCCAACTCCAAAATCTCCATAAAAATAAATGCCCTTTTGCCTCTGTCCCGGCTCATACTGCTTCACAAAGTTGATAGCTGCTCTCACTGCTTCTGCACGATCTTGTCCAATATCCATATTAGAAAAAGAAGCTTTTAATATATCTTTTGGAACATATAAGCTTTGAATTAATTTTTCTTTTTTCTTTTGGCTGTCTTCCATCACTTTTCTTGGACAACGGTCATATTGAATATCAATTGCCCCTCTTATCATGACAAGCTTTGGATGATAGCCTTTCATCATATTAATGCACGACTGTAAATTAGGACATTTGTTGCATTCCTTGCTTTGATTTGCATATTCATACAGCTTGCTCATGCCAGCTTCCACAATATGAGAAGTCAAATCTTCTTCATGCTCTCGAAGAAAAGCCCGCACCTCAGGATGATGGAGAACTTCTTGTTTCATCGCTTTGTATCTTTCCTGAAAACTTGAGTTTGCCCCAAGTTTGCGCAGCGTATCATTTATTTTTTCCACAATTAATTTCACCACCTATTTTCTTAAATTTTTTATTTCCTCTTCTAGTTCTTGTTTCACCTTTAAAAAATCGTCATTTATTGGCTGCTCCTGCTTATTATTTACAGATGCCTGTCCTTTCCCAAACCATTCTGGAATTTTTTCCGTACGAATCGCTTTTTTTGTTGACTTCGTTGGATTATTCTTTTTCCCTTGTGCCCATTCTAAATATTGCTGGTGCTCTTTTTTCGCAAGGTCCATTGCTTCTTTAACAGTTCGAATATTCTTTCGGACCCATTGACCAGCGATTTTTTCCATATAGCCTTTTGTCAGCTTCATATCTGTTTTCAGCATAACATACTGAATAAGAACATTGATAACACCAGGAAATAATTTTTGGGAAAACATGATTTCCTCAATAATTTGCAAATCGGCTTTTGAAGGTTCTGCACCGCCTGAAATATCCTTTAAAAGCTGCCTTGGTGATGTATGGTCTAAATAATGAAGCAGTTCTTCTTCTTTATTAGCTGGTGCCTCTATTTTCATTTGATGCATTTGCGGCTGGATTCTGTCAACCAGCATTGGCAGCAGATCATTATGCTGAAACTGATACCAGTCTCTTGCTGATATCCTTAATTCCTCTATATCAATTTCATCTTTATGATTGATTGCACTAATGACAATATTTTTCATCTGAATCGCATCTATGCCATATAAAAAGGCAAGGTTTTGTATAGCCTCCATCACTTTTTTTGTAAAAGCTTTTTTGGATATTAAGGATTGATGAAGCCCTGCAAAAAGCAACTCAAAATTAAAAGATTCATCTTGAACTTGAATGCCAGATTGTTCTTGTCTTCCAATATAAGCAGTCTCTTCTTCCGACTCACCCTCTACTTCCAACTCATAATTAGAAAGCACACTTTGATTATGATCAGATGTAAAGACTTCCTGGAAGGCTTTTGTTACGGATTCATATTCCCCTTCTTCCGGTTTCTTTTGGTCCGAAAAGAACCGTTTTAAACGGCCATATTGTGATTTTCCTATTTTTCGATAAAGATAAACATTCAGCATGCCATCCAAAAAAAATTGTTCTGGAGTTAAAGGCGGCTGAAGCTCATAAATAAAGGAACGATTTTCCTCTTCTTTTTTCACAAATGATTTCAAAAGTCCAATTCCTTCTAACTTTAATCTTGCTTCATAAATCTCTTTTAAACTGCAATTCATAAAATTCATCAAGCTATGATGAGAATTAGAAGAAGACCAGAGACGATTTTCCTCCACCTCTGCCCATAATGTCATATATAAACTCATGCAATAAGTACCTATTAAGGGCTGATACAGAAAAGTAATGGTTTTCCGGTCGTAATCATTTAATAAACCATTAGCCGATACGTGATATCTGTCAACTGGAAGCAAGTCTTGCCAATGCTGCGCCATGTCTCTGCTTGTCCCTCCTTTTCTTCTTATGTAAGAAAAGCGCAAGCGCTTTGTTCATTCTGCTTTACTATAATAAAGTAAACTTCCATCAGTGGGGGTTTTTCCTCATCCCCCATTGATGGTTAGTTGCACTTATCGGACCTTTACGGGCAGTTATCCCTTCCCTAGATTTCTCGGCATCCCCGAGGTGGGGGGGATTACTGCCCGTTAAGTGTGGGATAAAAATTCAAAAAAGAGCCAAAGAATCCTTTAGCTCCTTTTAGGTTATGGAGTGAATCTTATTGAAAATGATAAGATATAATACTTCACACTCCACCCTCTGAAGGTAATAGAAAACAAATATTGTCTAAAACAGGGTTAATCTTTTTTAATTAATTCTTTTAATTCTTTAATAAATACATTGATGTCTTTGAACTGACGATAAACGGAAGCAAACCGTACATATGCCACTTCATCGACTTCTGCCAGCCGATCCATCACCATCTCACCAATGATATCACTTTTAATTTCAGAAACAGCATTGCTGCGAAGCTCTTTTTCTACTTCTGCTGTTATTTCTTCCAGTTGTTTTAAAGCAACCGGTCTTTTTTCACATGCTTTTATTAGTCCACGCAATATTTTATCACGGCTAAACTCTTCCCGTGTTCCTTCTTTTTTCACAACGATTAAAGGGATTTCTTCTACTTTTTCAAACGTAGTAAATCGATATCCGCAAACTTCACACTCTCTTCTTCTTCGGATGGAGCGACTATCGTCAACAGGTCGTGAATCAAGAACACGGGTATTGTTATCTTGACATGAAGGACATCTCATCTTTATCAGCTCCGAATTCATTGTTTCGCAATATATTTCATACCTACTATCATCTTATAGAAAAGTAATTCGTTGTACAAGTAAATAAAGTAAACTTCCATCAGTGGGGGATTTTTCCTCCTCCCCCACTGATGGTTAGTTGCACTTATCGGACCTTTACTGGCAGTTATCCCCCACCTAGCTTCCTCGATTTCTCAGCATCCTCGAGGTGGGGGGCTTACTGCCCGTTAAGTGTGGGATAAAGATTTCTTTACACATTCTGTTTAGGACAGACGTAGGTTCGACTCGCAAAACTCCTTCTTCTTATTGGCAGCTTATCGCTTATACTACATGCCATTTTTGCAGAATCGATTTTGCCTGCATTCTTGCATCATCAATTGAACCATTGTTATCAATTAATTCATCTGCTAAAGCGCATTTTTCTTTTAGCGGCATCTGGGCTTGAATTCTTGCTACTGCTTCTTCTAAAGTAAGCTTATTTCTCTTCATTAATCGTTTGATTTGAATTTCTTCTTCTACATATACAAGGATTGTTTTATCACAGCCCTCATGCAGTTTATTTTCAAATAATAGCGGGATATCTAATATTAGCAGCTTGGCTCCAGCTTCGATCGCTTTTTTTTGTTTTTCGCCCATCCTTTTTCTCACCTCTGGATGAACGATATTATTAAGTGCTTTTCTTTCTTCTTCATTGGCAAAAACAATCTCTCCAAGCTTTTTGCGATTGATTCCGCCATCATTTTGCAAAATAGTGCTGCCAAAATGTCCCACAATTTTTTCGAATGCCAGCTCACCTGTTTGTACTGCAAGCCTTGCTTCTAGATCTGCATCAATAACAGGCAGATTCAGTGATTGATAATACGCTGATATCGTGCTTTTTCCGCTAGCAATACCACCTGTCAATCCTACAATTAATGTCATGACTAATTCCTGCCTTTTCTCTTGATTCTTTTATTATTCTTCTAATTTCTTTTTTTAGGTGAAACCACCAGCAGTAATTTTATCCCACTCTTAACGGGCAGTAAAACCCCCACTGATGGAAGGTTCACTTTATAATTTAAATAGGCCAATTATAATTAAAATAACTCCTGGAAGAAAGGAAAATTTCTCTACAAAACTCTTTTTCGAAAAAAAGGAGCCTCCTGCTATCCCTAAAGAAACAAAAGAAGTACTCATTCCTATAACTGCAATGGTTAAATAAAATGGAGAAAATTCCAACATGGAAGCGCCAATGCCTGCTCCAAATGCATCCAAAGATAATGCTAAACCAAGCAGCACTGCTTCTATTCCAGTTATTGTCCCAGAATTATCAAAGTCAGCAGCCAATGGTTTTTTTAATATTTTAATGACAATCCCCAAGGATTTAATCTCAAAGTTAATAATATTTTTTTCATGGGTTATGATTTCTTTTTCTTTTGTTGGCTGAAAAAATTGAAATAGTATCCAAATGCCCAGCAGTATTAAAATAATGCCACCAATACTTTCTGCATAGGATGACGAAAATATGCGGGAAATGATATGACCAAAAAACATTCCAACTAATAAAGTGAATCCTGAACAGCAAGCAATGATGAAGATTGATTTAAACGGTATCTTCATTTTTCTTAGACCGTAAGTGAAACCTACACTGAAGTTGTCGATGCTTACAGCCAGTGCCAACAGGATGAGAGAAAATACTTGTGCCATAAGAAAAAGCTCCTTCCTAATGATGAGTACTATAATATATGGAAGGAGCCCATCCAATGTTATTCTATTTTCGCTTTTGGCAGTCAGGGCAGAATACAGTTCCTCTTCCGCCGACAATGATTCTTTCTAAGGTAGCGCCGCAATTTTTGCATGCTTCTCCTTTTCTTCCGTAAACAAATAACTCAAGCTGAAACATGCCGATCTGTCCTTGTGAATTTACATAAGAACGAATGGTGCTGCCCCCCTTTTCCACTGCTTCCGAAAGGGTAGCTATAATTTCTTGATATAAACATTCTATTTCTTTTTCCTTTAATGTATTTGCCGGTCTTTCGGGATGAATTCGACTTCTGAATAATGCTTCATCCACATAAATATTTCCTAAGCCAACGACTATTTTTTGATCTAATAAAGCAGTTTTTACACTTCTAGCTGTTTTCGCTAATCCTTCTTTAAAATTCTGGATCGTAAAGGAACTGTCAAACGGCTCAGGACCAAGTTGAGATAAGGGCAGGGCATATTGCTCTTCCCCTTTTTTGAATAAATGCATCGTGCCAAATTTCCGAACATCTTTATAGCGAAGTTCTGTTCCATCTTCGAAATAAAAAATAACATGCGTATGCTTATCAACGGGTTCTTCAGCAGAAAATAAACCGTAGCGTCCTTCCATTCTTAGATGGGAAACAATTGTAAAATCTGTTGTTACGATTAATAAAAACTTCCCTCTTCTTTGCACATCTTTTATTTCCTGTCCAACAAGCGCATCGGAAAATTCTTCTGCATTTTCAGGCTTTTTAATCATCTTCACCCAATTAACCACTACTTCTTTTATCACTTTGTGCAGCGTCAGTCCTTTTAAAGTTCTTCTGACTGTTTCCACTTCCGGTAATTCTGGCAATTGTTATCTCTCCATTTCATTTACTTTGCATCAAACCAAGTATCTCCATAAGAATAATCCACTTTCAATGGAACTTTTAATTCGACTGCATGCTCCATTACATCTGGTACGATTTCTTTTAATTTTTCAATTTCTTCTTTTGGTGCTTCAAAAATCAATTCATCGTGAACCTGCAATAATAGCCTTGATTTTAATCCTTCTTTTTCCAAACGCTCCGCCATTTCGATCATCGCTTTTTTAATAATATCCGCTGCACTGCCTTGAATCGGTGTATTCATCGCGGTTCTTTCTGCAAAGCTTCGTATATTAAAGTTTCTGCTTGTAATCTCCGGCAAGTATCTTCTTCTATGAAGCAAAGTGGAAACAAAGCCTTGTTGTTTTGCATCCGCCACTATTTCTTCCATATAATTTCTTACACCAGGATAGCTTTCTAAATAGCGTTCAATAAACTTAGCCGCTTCTTTTCTTGTAATATGGAGGCTTTGAGATAATCCGTAATCACTTATTCCATATACAATCCCGAAGTTCACTGCTTTTGCATGTCTGCGCATATTGGAGGTTACTTCATCTGCTTCTACATGGAACACTGACATCGCAGTTTCGGTATGAATATCATGGTCTTCTATAAATGCCTCGATCAACTTTTCATCATTGGCAATATCAGCTAATACTCTTAACTCAATTTGGCTGTAGTCTGCTGCAAAAATTACCCAATCTTTTTCGGAAGGCACAAATGCTTGTCTAATTTTTCTTCCTTCTTCTAAACGAATTGGGATGTTTTGCAAGTTAGGATCAGTGGAGCTTAATCTTCCAGTCTGTGTTAATGCTTGATTAAAACGGGTGTGAATTTTGCTGTTATGCACTACTTTTTGCAAACCTTCTACATAGGTTGATTGAAGTTTGCCTAACTGTCTATAGTTTAATATTTCCCCAATTACTTCATGAGAACTTGACAGCTGTTCCAACACGTCTGCTGAGGTGGAATATCCAGTTTTTGTTTTTTTCACAACAGGCAAACCAAGCTTTTCAAAAAGAATAACACCCAGCTGCTTTGGAGAATTAATGTTAAATGTTTCTCCAGCCAGTTCATAAATGCGGCTCTCCATTTCTTTTAAGCGCTCCTTGATTTCCGCCCCCATTGTTTGCAGTCTGTCGACATCCACTGTAATTCCCGTAAACTCCATATCTGCGAGTACTAGACTTAATGGCATTTCTAAATCATAAAACAATGACTCTTGTCCATTTTTTTTCAGTTCTTCTTTCATTTGGTCAATAATTGCTGAAAGAGCCATTGTTTTTCGAACAAGATGTTCAGAAAGAATAGCTTCTTCTGGCACTTTTCTTTTAGCCCCTTTTCCATAAAACGCTTCGTCGGATTGAATATTTGTAAATCCATATTTTTTGGCAACAGATGTGACATCTTCAATCGTAACAGATGGATCTGCCAAATAAGCAGCGATCAACACATCAAACGTGATGCCCTTCAGGTGAATTCCTTTATGTCTTAAGGAAACCTCCGAACGCTTGGCATCGTAAACAATCTTTTTGCTTGTTTCATCTTCAGCCCATTCTTTAAATACATCGGATTCTAAAGCGAGGTCGATTGGGAGATAATAAGCACCAGTTTCATTTACAAGAGAAAGTCCAATAATCGGGGCATAATGATAGCTTTCATCTAGGATTTCTACATACAAAACATTTTCATCTGCAAATATATCTTTTGTTATTTCTTCTACTTGTTCATAGGCAATATCATCAAGACTAATTTCTTCTTCTACTACATCGTCTCCCAATTTAGCCAATAACGAATTGAAGCCGAGCTCTTTAAAAATTCCTTTTAGCTTATCTGTCTGCATGCCTGGGTATTCTAGTTCATTTAAGCCAATGGCGAGCGGCGCTTCTCTTGTGATAGTAGCAAGCTCTTTACTCATGATTGCCTGATCTTTAAATTCTTCCAGTTTTTCTTTTAACTTTTTGCCACTTACTTTTTCAATAGATTCCAGCAAGTTTTCCAGTGTTTGATATTCTTTTAAAAGTTTAATTGCTGTCTTTTCACCAACACCTGGAACACCAGGAATATTATCAGAGCTGTCGCCCATAAGGCCTTTCATATCAATAATCTGATCAGGTGCTAATCCATACTTTTCTTGAATATGACTTGGAGTGTAGGATTCAATATCAGTGATTCCTTTTTTGGTAATATAAACAGTCGTTTTCTCCGAACTTAACTGGGTTAAATCTTTGTCGCCGGAAATAACAATTACTTCATATCCTTCCTTTTCTCCTTGAAGAGATAAGGTGCCAATTATATCGTCCGCTTCGTAATTCTCCAACTCATAATGGCGGATTCCAAATGAGTTCAATAATTCTCTAAGGTATGGAAATTGTTCCGATAATTCAGGAGGCGTTTTTTGGCGCCCTCCTTTATATTCGCTGAATGTATTATGTCGAAAAGTAGTTTTTCCCGCATCGAATGCTACCAATATATTACTTGGTTTTTCATCTTCTAATATTTTCATCAGCATCATCGTAAAACCGTAAACAGCGTTTGTATGAACCCCTTTATCATTATTTAAAAGCGGCAGTGCAAAAAAAGCACGATAGGCGATGCTGTTTCCATCTATTAAAATAAGTTTTTTTGTCAAAATAATCGTTCCTCCAATTCCAATTTTTATGTATGTATATTATCTAATTTCTATTATTGTCTTGATCCCTTTATTTTACCATGAGAAAAAAAAGATTGTAAGGAATGCGGTTTGTCTCTTAAGTAAGAGAAGAGTATTTGGAATGATTTATTAGAGGTGTAAAAATGGAATAGAAATGTGAAAGCCGAAAGCGGGGTAGCTTTCGGCTTTCGAATTGCGACTTAGCCTTATGGATAAGGGGGGTCTTCATAAAGTATTGTAGCAAAGAATTGTAAATAGATTATAAGGACTATGTAAATAACATGTAAACTCGTCCCACTGTCCATTTTCTTCTTTTTTTAAAAAGGAAAATCTTTTTTCAGTTTAATTTGAAAGGTTGTTCCTTTTCCTAATTCACTATCTACTTTAATTGCCCCCTTATGCAGTTCAATTAAATGCTTTACAATAGCAAGTCCTAATCCTGTTCCGCCGGAATTTCTGCTTCTTGCTTTGTCTACTCGATAAAAACGTTCAAAGATTCTTGGGATCTCGCTTTTTTCGATTCCAATTCCGGTATCTTCCACATTTATTATTACATCTTTGCTTCTTTCCAAAACAGAAACTGTTATTTTCCCGCCATTCGGAGTATACGAAATGGCATTGGAAATGAGATTAAGAAACACTTGGGTAAGTCTGCCCCTGTCTCCTTCAATCCATATACTGTCTTGTTCCTGCTTAAAGCTTATTTCTACCTCTTTTGTTTCTGCCTTGTTTAGTAAAATCTTAATAACTTCTCCTAATATGTCTAAAATATTTAACCGTTCACGCACTAAAGCAAAGCCATGCTGCTCTAGCTTGGATAAATCAAGCAAATCTTGAATCAACTGCTGCAGACGGTCGCTTTCTTTTAAAATAATTCGCAGAAACTCTGCTAACGTCTCTTTATTTTCCATTGCTCCGTCTAATAGCGTTTCGGAAAATCCTTTAATGGACGTTATTGGTGTTTTTAATTCATGCGATACATTTGCAACAAAGTCTTTTCGGATTTGTTCTAACTTCTTTAATTCTGTAATATCGTGAAATACTAATAATATACCCATCCATACATCGTTTGCCCCGATTATCGGCACACCGTATACTTGAAAGCTTTTTTTATCCTCATTTACTTGCAGTACGAGCTGTCTTACTACTTTATGTTCCGTCATAAAAATTTCTTCTACCAGATCCGTTAATTCTCGATGCTCCAACACTTTGTAATAAAGTTTATATAAATAATCAGCTGAATGCACAGTAAACAAATCTTTATATGCTTTATTCATTAAATTTATATAACCCCGGCTGTCAATAAGCAGTAAGCCGCTCCCGATGCTTTCAATTAATGTACCGAGGCGATCTTGCTGAATCTCCTGAGCCTTCACCATATCTTGCATGTTTTTTGCCAATGTATTGATAGAGGAGCTTAGCGCACCTGCCTCATTAACACGATCTTCATATGTACGAGCATGATAATTTCCGTTAACTAGCTCAACTGCAACTTTTGTAGCAGATTCAATCGGTCTTGTATAACGGTATATCAATTTAAAGCCTATTAAAGCTAATAAACAGAACGCAGCAGCTAATGATAAACTAACAATCCAATTTATCTGTTGGTAGGCATCCTGTATATCTGCTAGTTTTAGACTGATAAATAAATATCCTTGCGTTTGATTGACTAATGATAATTTCATGGAATAATAATGAAAATCAGCATTTCCACCAATTCCCGCTTTTTTGTCTTTTTCTTTTCCTTTGATGATAGTAGATTCAATCTTATCAAGATGAGCATCATGCAGACTTTCACCCAATTCTCCTTCATCAAAAAGTATTTTCCCGTTATTATCTGTAATCGTAATTTGCAGATTTAACATTTCGCTGTATCTCTTGATTTTAGAATCATCAACAGCATAAATGCCACCAGAATCTTCTATTTCTTTTGCCACAAGTATACTTTCTCTTTTCAGCCTTTCATCATATGACTTCAAATAAGATTTTTTGTTTAGCTGACCTAAAATTAAACTTATTAGAAGAAAAACAATAAAAATAATAAACAATAGACTAGAAAGTAATTTTGATTTGAAGGTTCGCATTTATTTTGGTTCCTCTAGTTTGTATCCTAAACCTCGGATTGTTTTTATATAGATAGGCTTTTTGGTATTATTTTCCATCTTTTCTCTCAAATGACTAATATGCACGTCTACAATACGTGTGTCTCCAACAAAATCATAATTCCAGACGGCGCTTAATAGCTGATCTCTAGTGAGAACTCGCCCTTTATATTTTGCTAAATACAGCAATAGTTCAAATTCTTTTGGAGTAAGTTCTAATAATTCATCTTTAAAATAAGCTTCATAATAATTCGGCAGTATTCTTAAATCAGCAATTTTTATACTATCTTCTTCTTGGGGCTCTTTTTCAGGTGCTTCCGTCTGAAATTGAGATCTTCGTAAAACAGCTTTTATCCTGGCAATGACTTCTCTTGGACTAAATGGTTTTGTCATATAATCATCTGCACCAAGTTCTAATCCAAGTATTTTATCTAATTCATCATCTTTTGCTGTTAACATAAGAATAGGAGTATTTATTCGTTGATGACGAAGCTGTTTGCAAACTTCCATCCCATCCAGCTTTGGCAGCATTAAATCCAACAAAATAACATCTGGATTAGTTGACTGTGCCAAGTTCATGCCTTCTTCTCCATCCATCGCAGTTATTACATCATAGCCCGCTTGCTGCAGGTTGTATTGTAATAAAGTTAAAATAGACTGTTCATCATCTACAACAAGAACTTTTTTTTTCATAAATTGCCTCCAATAATTTAATTCCCCTATGAATTCCCCATTACACTTCTTTTATTATAATATATACATTTCATAAAGGAAACCTTCCATCAATGGGGGTTTTTTTCCTCCCTCACTGATGGAAAGCTTGTGATCCACAGGATGTGGATCACACAAACGTTGCTACAGGAAGCGGCGACCTTAGTTTGTCCGCCTCCCTTGGATCTTTACGAGCAATTCCCCCCACCTACCTTCCTGATTTCTCAGCATCTTGAAGTGGGGGCTTGCTGCCCGTTAAGAATGGGGGAAAAGGAAACACCCATTAACCATTGAAAATTATTAACTTGGTTAGAAAACTAAAGTGAGCACTACATAGTATAAGCTCCAACACAAAAAAGCCAATTGGAACTGCCCGCACATTCAAGGTTGAATGTCTGTTGATGACAATAATTGACTTTAAACATCTTAAATTAGTTTAGTATTGTTAATAGGTTTTTAACAGAGGCAACAGATCTTTGAAGGTCTTCTTTTTCTTGAACCGTCAACTCTAATTCAATGACCTTCTCGAGACCATTTGCACCAATTATCGTCGGAACACCAAGATAAATGTCTTGGAATCCATATTCTCCTTCTAAATAGGCAACGGTAGGAAGGATCCGTCTTTGATTTTTTACAATGGCCTCACACATTTCTGTTAAGGAGGCAGCAGGCGCATAATAAGCGCTTCCATTTCCTAATAAATTAACAATCTCTGCTCCACCATTCCGGGTCCTGTCTACAATTTCGGACAATCGTTCTTTAGAAATCAACGCTTCTAACGGTATTCCTCCTGCATAAGAATATCGAATAAGCGGAACCATGTCATCCCCGTGTCCACCTAAGACAAATCCAGTAATATCTTTTACCGATACGTTTAATTCCATTGCTATAAAACTTCTAAATCTGGCTGTATCCAACACACCAGACTGTCCAATTACACGACTTTTATTAAATCCAGATTCTTTATACACAGTATAAGTCATCGCATCAACAGGATTCGATAAGACTATTATTATACAATCAGGTGAATACTTTACAATTTCTTTTGTAACTGCCTTCATAATCTTTTGATTTGTTTGGATTAAATCATCTCTGCTCATTCCAGGCTTTCTGGCAATTCCTGCTGTTATGACCACAATATCTGAATCCTTTGTATCCTCATAGTTGGAAGTGCCTTTTATATTTGCATCAAAACCTTGTACTGGACTGGCCTCAAACATATCGAGTGTTTTTCCTTTTGTCGGGTTTTCCAATTGAGGAATATCTAATAAAACAACATTTCCAAGCTCTTTTTGTGCAAGTAGAAAAGCAGTTGTTGCTCCAGTAAAACCTGCTCCAATTACAGAAATCTTATTGCGTTTTATCACCATATTTACTCCCCCTTTTTGTCAAAAGAAAAGCACAAGCGCCTTTATCATCGACGTACGGACCTGTCTATGCCGCTTCCTTATGTCTATATCGGCGCTAGTGCATCGGTTCAAGACACTAATTACCGTAAAAAGTTGTACTTGCTCTTTGCGACAAAAAATGAAAAAGAGGAAAGAGCCTTAGCTCTTTCTCTTCCCTCTATATTCTCTATATTACTTCATGTTCTTAATAAGCTCATCGCCAAACTCAGAACATTTTACTTCTGTTGCTCCATCCATTAAACGAGCAAAATCATAAGTTACCACTTTAGAAGCAATGGTTTCTTCTACCGACTTAATCACTAATTGCGCAGCTTCCAACCAGCCTAGATGCTCTAGTAAAAGGACACCTGAAAGAATTACAGAAGAAGGATTTACTTTATCAAGACCAGCATATTTAGGTGCAGTACCATGTGTTGCTTCAAAAATCGCATGCCCAGTTTCATAATTTATATTTGCTCCTGGCGCAATTCCAATTCCGCCGACTTGTGCTGCTAGTGCATCAGAAATATAGTCGCCATTTAAATTCATTGTTGCTACTACATCAAATTCTAACGGTCTAGTTAAGATTTGTTGTAAAAAGATATCTGCAATAGAATCTTTAACAATTACTTTTCCTAAGCCTTCTGCTTCTGCCTGCGCTTTGTTTGCTGCCTCTGTTCCTTGTTCTTCTTTAATTCTGTCGTATTGTGCCCATGTAAACACTTTGTCTCCGAATTCTTTTTCAGCTAATTCGTAGCCCCAATTTTTAAAAGCACCTTCTGTATATTTCATAATATTACCCTTATGTACAAGCGTAACAGATTTTCTGCCTTCTTTAATCGCATAATTAATTGCTGCACGAACTAGACGGCTAGTTCCTTCTTGTGAAACAGGCTTAATGCCGATGCCGGATGTTTCAGGGAAGCGAATTTTATTTACACCCATTTCTTCTTGAAGGAATTGAATTACCTTCTCTGCAGCTTCTGAACCACTTTCATATTCAATTCCAGCATAGATATCCTCTGTGTTTTCACGGAAAATAACCATATCTGTATCCTGAGGTCTTTTTACTGGGGAAGGCACGCCTTCAAACCATCTTACTGGGCGCAGACATACAAAAAGATCCAATTCTTGACGCAATGCAACATTCAAGGAACGAATACCTCCGCCGACAGGTGTTGTTAGAGGACCTTTAATTGCAATTAAATATTCTTTAATAACATCTAATGTTTCAGTTGGGAGCCATTCACCTGTTTTATTATAGGCCTTTTCTCCAGCAAGTACTTCTTTCCATACGATTTTTCTTTCTCCATTATATGCCTTTTCAACAGCAGCATCTAATACTCTGGAAGCAGATGCCCAAATATCTGGACCGATTCCATCTCCTTCGATATATGGCACAATTGGATTTGCTGGTACATTTAATGCTCCATTTAATACTGTAATTTTTTCGCCTTGCATATATATCCCTCCGTTTAGAAATTTATGTTCTTCATAAACAATTTATACCTTCTTAAAAGAAGAATAAACACATAGATAAATGCTAAATCGTTTTTAAATATGTGAATATTTTTAGTATTTATTCTCAAAGGTTTTATAGAAACATACCACTCTATTCCCGTTCTTCTACGGGAATATACGTTAATCTTTCAGGACCTGTATAATCTGCTCTAGGTCTAATCAACCGGTTGTTCTCATATTGCTCTAAAATATGAGCAATCCACCCTGATACTCTGCTGACAGCAAATATTGGTGTAAATAAATCATGATCAATTCCAAGACTATGGTAAACAGATGCAGAAAAGAAATCTACATTCGGCACAAGATTTTTTTCTTGTTTCAACATAGCTTCTATCTTTATGCTCATATCAAAAAGATAACTTTCCCCTGTAAGCTCCGTCAATTTTTTCGCCATTTCTTTTAAATGCTTTGCACGTGGGTCCCCTTTTCGGTATACACGATGGCCAAATCCCATAATTTTTTCTTTTTTCGCCATTTTATTCTGAATATATGCATCTACATTTTTCAAGCTTCCTATTTCTGACAGCATTTTCATTACCGCTTCATTCGCTCCTCCATGAAGAGGACCTTTTAAAGCACCTATTGCAGAAGTAATGCCCGAATATATATCAGATAGGGTTGCTACACAAACTCTCGCTGTAAAAGTAGAAGCATTCAACTCATGATCTGCATGCAATACTAAAGCCTTATTAAAAGCTTCAATTGCAATTGGCTCAGGGACTTCTCCTGTCAGCATATATAAAAAGTTTGCAGCAAAGCTTAGATCTTTTCTTGGTCCTATTGGTTCCAGCCCTTTTCTTAAACGTGAAAAAGCTGTTACGATGGTTGGCAATTTTGCCTGTAGATTTAATGCTTTTAAATAATTTGATTTTTCATCCATCAAATCGGCATTTTCATCATATACACCAAGAAGAGAAACCGCTGAACGAAGAGCTGCCATCGGGTGAACTTGCTTTAATGGAATCATTTTTAGCTGTTCGATTAAAGAAGCCGGAAGCTCCGCATGTTCTGCCAACTCTTGTTGAAATTGTAATAATTCTGTTTTTGTCGGCAACTTTCTATTCCATAATAAAAATACAATTTCTTCAAAACCAGCATGCTCTGCCAATGAATCAATGTCATATCCAACATATGCTAATGAATCATCAATAATAGAGCTAATTGAAGAAGTTGTTGCTATTATACCTTCAAGACCCTTTGTAACTGCCATATTTTTCTCTCCTTTACTCATTACTTCCTTTACTTATATATTAACAGCCTTCATCTCACTTTTTGAATCATTATCATTGTCCACTAAATTATACTAAGCTCCTGCTAATTGGACACATATAAACGTTATAAATGCAGCTAATAGATATTTATGATAACGCTTCCCATCTCACTTATAAGTCTAAGAAGCGTTATATCTATCTTTTACTATATGTATTGCCTTCTCTTTTAATCATATACCAAAAATAGAATAATAGTCGAACAATTCCCACTTTTAATCCACATACCCTATTTACCGCCTTTAATTTTAATATAATCCTTTTAATAAGTAAATAATAATAAAGTTATCATTTATCATAAGATAAACTTATATTAAATATTTAGCATAAAGTAAACTTCCATCAATGGGGGTTTTCCTCATCCCCACTGATGGTTAGTTGCACTCATCGGATCTTTACGGGCAGTTATCCACCACCTAGCTTCCTCGATTTTTCGGTATCTTGAGGTGGGGGGCTTACTGCCCGTTAAGAGTGGGATAAAAAGTCATTAACAGTAGATACACTCTTTCCAGCCTATTAATATTTTAATTTTTGTCTGACTTTCATTGTCTACTTATCCGTTTCACCCTAACGGAACATAACTAATAAAGTTTTTGTGTAGCGGATTTATTTTTTATGAAAATGGAGGGGCCGTATAAAAAAGATAGATTATAATTAGATTATTTGTGAGATTTTTTCGTCATTTGTAAATGCTTACATTTAAATTCAAAAAAATAATAGTTTTGATCTTCAGACGGGGAGTTCATTACTACAAATTCATTATATATAATTTTTTAAAAAAAGTCTCCTTTTTAGCACTTTTTTACGCTTCAAATAGTAAAAAACCATTTTTTTCATCAAGAATAATCCTTAACAGTTTATTCCTTGATTTGAAAGTTATTCCCATCAAAAAACAGTTTTATAGCTTGCTTTTTCAATAAATTATTTTTCAATAACAAGCAAATTTTCTCCTTATACTTCCAGAAATAATGTGAAGTACATATTTACTGTTTTTTATTTAACAACAGCAAACGTTGAGACAACGTGTTATAAGCACAAATTTCAAGTTGATCGACAACGTTATTATTTTGCAGCGTGAAGCTTTAGGAGGACGGGGTTATCCAATTTAAGAAATGCACATCCGAACAAAAAGCTACTGGAAAAGCGAGCGCTTATCGACAGCAAGCAGCCATTCAATATCGTTCACTCACTTTATCCATTCCATTGCTTTAATTGCAATATATGCGATTCCTGCACCAATAAGCGGACCAACAGCAACCCCATTAAAAACAGATACAGCAAATATTGTTCCAAGGACTAATGCCGTTGTAATTTGGGGATCTTCTGCTAAAAGAGTAATTCCTCCTTTTGCTAAAAGTGCTACTAATACTCCTGATATTAATGCAATCCAGGCAAACGGAGACTTGAATGTTGATGATAAATCCTTGAATCCAATATCACCAGTGGCAATTGGGACAAGTACGGCAATTGTAATGATTGTTACTCCCCAATTGATGCCTTTTGACTGAATATAAGAGAAGGCTTTTGCATCTAATCCGATTATCTTCATGCATAATAAAAATACAATGGCAATCAACAAGGAATTATTTTTAGCGATAAATGCAATGACTACTAACAGGTATAAAAATAAATAAGACTGTGAAAACACAAACAAAGCTCCTTTCCCAAATCATTATAATAAAATAGAAGATAATCAGCCAGTAAAAATTATCTGCCATCTAGATAATTTTCGTATTTCCCCCCTAATTTTACTATACTGTATACATAACCATTTTATAAATGAAGGTTTTTCTTTTACTAGATAAAGGAATGAAAAAACGGTAGCTATTATATAATATTGAATGAAATGGATAGGAGGTTTTTCTTTTGAATTTAACGTATATTCATCGATCATTGCGCTTTTTATTTGTGATCGGACTTGTCATTTTACTATTAGTGGGCTTCTTCTATTTATCCAAGATCACTTATCCATTTATCATCGGCTTTTTAATTGCGTTTTTTATGAATCCATTAGTCAATTTTTTTCAATTTAAATGTAAGATGCCAAGAACCCTAGCGGTTGTAATCAGCATCATCATTATCTTGTCCTTTTTTGCAGGATTAATCACATTATTAATTGCGGAAATCGTTGCAGGTGCTGCCTATTTGGCCAATGTTGTTCCCAATCATATTGATACAATTATCGAATATTTGGAGGATATTTTTACAGCGCAAATCATTCCTTTATATAATCGAATTACTAGCCTTTTTAATAACCTAGGCACAGGACAGCAGGATACCATTATTTCCAATATTAAAAATGTCGGCGGACAAATTGGCAGAAGAATGGGAGGGTTTATCCAATCCTTTTTCCAAAGCATTCCCGTTATCTTATCTTGGTTTCCAAATGCAGCTAGTGTTCTTGTCTTTTCTTTATTGGCTACATTTTTTATTAGTAAAGACTGGTCACGATTGTCTTCGACTTTTGGAAAAGCCCTTCCAAACCGTATACATACAAGCAGCAAAACCATATTTTTCGATCTAAAAAAAGCCTTGTTAGGATTTATAAAAGCGCAAATTACGCTTGTTTCTATTACAACAATTATTATTTTAATTGGATTGTTGATTTTAAGAGTAGATTATGCCATTACAATTGCCCTTGTGACTGGAATTGTTGATATTATTCCTTATCTGGGAACTGGTTTAATTTTTGTTCCTTGGATTATATATGAAGTAATTTCAGGTCAAATAAGCCTGGCCATTGGTTTATCAGTACTCTATATTGTAGTCCTTGTACAACGGCAGATTATGGAGCCCAAGATTCTCTCCTCCAGTATTGGGCTTGATCCATTGGCTACACTCATTTCCCTTTTCATTGGATTTAAATTAATAGGCTTTTTAGGCTTGATTGTTGGACCAGTTACACTAGTAATCCTCAGCACACTGCATAAAGCAAATATTTTCAACGATATATGGGAATATATTATCGGCAAAGATAAAATAATCAAACCTTAGTTATATCAAAGTCTTCTAAAAAGAGGCTGTTTAATAAGTCGATTTTCAGACTTCTAGACGACTTTTTTTAATCTATTTTCAATTCAAATAAGTGTGTATGGTACAAAACTCGATCGTTTTATAAGTAAACTGTCCAATAGATGGTTTATTGATTTAGGAAGGGAAAGAAAAAGCTGAATCTAAAAAGTCGTTATTAACGAACGACTTTTTAGATTCAGCCCCTTTTTAATGAATAATGGTCACTCGATTCTTTTTTTGTATTTTACGCTGCATTGATTTAATCAGCAGTTGTTTGATTATTTTTTTTGTTGGAGGAAATAAAATGACTGCCCCCAGTACATCGGATAAAAACCCCGGCAAAAGCAATAAAAGTCCACCTGACAGCACACATAAACCATCCAAAATAGCATCTCCTGGCAATTGTCCATAACGCAGCTGTTCTTGAACATTTTTATATGCTTTTAGTCCTTGTTTTTTTAATAAGTACGCACCAATCAGTCCTGTTGCAATGATAAAAAACAATGTTTCAGCTATTCCAATAAATTTACCTAAGAGCAGAAAAACAGCTATTTCTAGAAATGGTAAACTTAATAATATCATAATAAAGTACCTCAATTAGATTCCTCCCAGTAAAACATGTTCTCTTCATTATACCCTTTATTCCATTAATAAAAAAATAATATAGAACATTCTCACATAAACTACTTACAGCAAACCCAGAATTTTAGAGAAGGATGATTAAAAGTTCCTCTATTTCTGTATGAAGTCACTGAAAAAGTGAATGCTCTAAAATAAAGGTAGGGACAATCCAAGCAACTCAGAGGTTTTCGTTCGGTTTTCTGAGGCCTGCCACACGTTTTCCACGAGGCGAGTGCCGAGCCGCTTCGTCGATACGCTCCTGCTTTCTTCTCGCCTGTCTCTCTATTCTAAGCAGGAGTCGCGCGAATCTCTCCTAACCAAAATGATGTTCGTTTTAAAACTCTCTATACCATTGTCACCCTACTAAATTTTAACATTTCACTTATTATTTATCTAATAAAACACTTTTCCAATGACCGCTGGCTGTATTAGTGGGGTTTTCATTCTCTTCGGATTTTGCCCACATTCCTTAGCTTATTTGGGATTGGGATTAGAAATTCATGTTGGATTCTATACAAAAAAGGCGTCCTCCTCTTAGTTCCATCTGCACCATATCTTCTTGAAACAAAAAGATAATGGAGTTAGGAAGAAATGAGGAGTGACGCCCCTGCTTATTATTTAATTAAAGAACACTCGCATGTCCACTATAGATTGTACCGATACGAGAATCAACTGTAATATCTTGACCTTCTGTTAATACACTAGTTGCATTCTCAACACCTACAATAACAGGTATTCCAATATTTAATCCAACAACAGCTGCATGGCTAGTTAAGCCGCCTTCTTCTGTGATTAAAGCACTGCATTTTTCAATTGCTGGAACCATATCACGATCTGTTCCAGTTGTTACTAAAACAGAACCTGGTATAACTTTTTCAAGTGCTTCAGCAGCAGTATTTGCAATGACTACTTTACCGAAGGCAGTTTTGCGGCCAATTCCTTGACCCTTTGCAAGTACATCGCCAATTACATGGATTTTCATGATATTAGTTGTACCAGCTTCACCTACCGGAAGACCTGCTGTAATAACAACCAAATCACCATGTGTTACGATTGAGCTGTTTACACCTTCTTGTACTGCAACATCCAGCATTTCGTCTGTTGATTCTGATTTATGGCTTAATCGTGGATATACGCCCCATACTAATGCAAGTTGTCTTAAAATATGTGCATCATATGTTACAGCAACGATAGGAGCTTCTGGACGATATTTAGAAATCATTCTTGCTGTATGTCCGCTTCCAGTCGGAGTGATTACTGCTTTCACCTCTAAGTTTAGAGCAGTATGCGCCACAGATTGTCCAATAGAATCTGTAATATTATGTTCTACTTCTCTGCTTCTTTTTGAAAGGATTTCTTTATGATTCAATGCTTGTTCTGCTCTTGAAGCAATATTATGCATTGTTTGTACTGCTTCAACTGGATATACTCCTGCTGCAGTTTCACCAGAAAGCATGATAGCATCTGTACCATCAAAAATGGCATTAGCAACATCACTTGCTTCCGCACGAGTTGGACGTGGGTTGCGCTGCATAGAATCCAACATTTGTGTAGCTGTAATAACAGGTTTTCCTAAAGTATTACACTTATCAATCAGCATTTTTTGCACTAATGGTACTTCTTCAGCAGGAATTTCCACACCAAGGTCGCCGCGGGCTACCATTAATCCATCAGAAACCTCCAAGATTTCATTAATGTTATCCACACCTTCTTGGTTTTCAATTTTAGGAATGATATGGATATGTGATGCATTATTGTCTTCTAATAATTGCTTGATTTCAAGAACATCAGAAGCACGACGAACAAATGATGCTGCGATAAAGTCGATTCCTTGTTCAATTCCAAAACGAATATCGTTTGCATCTTTTTCTGTAATACCAGGTAAATTTACTGAAACTCCAGGTACGTTAACGCCTTTTTTATTTTTTAACACACCAGAATTTAAGATTGTTGTATGTAATTCTCCTTCTGCTTTATCAATTTTTGTTACTTCCAAGCCAATTAAACCATCATCTAATAGGATTTTGCTTCCTACTTCTACATCGTCAATAAGTTCTGTATAGGTTACAGAAAACTTTTCTGTTGTTCCTTCCACTTCTTTCATGGAAACGATGATTTCTTTTCCGGCTTCTAATTCGATTGCGCCATCTTTCATGTTATTTGTACGAATTTCCGGGCCTTTCGTATCTAATAAAATAGCAATATTTTTTCCGGAAATTTCTGCAGCTTCACGAATATTTTTTATTCTTGCACCATGCTCTTCATAATCACCATGAGAGAAGTTTAGACGTGCAACGTTCATCCCTGATTCCATTAGACTTCTTAACTTTTCAATGCTTTCACTAGCAGGACCAATTGTACAAACTATTTTTGTCTTACGCATTTATAATTCCTCCATTTTTAGTATATTTATTATTCATCACACTTAAGAACTCAAATTAGAAAGAAGCTTTTGTTATTCAGCTGCCATCCAATCCTGAGTTCCATTACCAATTTATGTTAAATTGAAAGCTCTTTGGATAGACGGTACAAGTTATTATCAATTGTATGCTTGCGGGCAAGCGCTTCGATAATATCATAGTCCACCAATTCACTTTTTTCTATACCTACAGCACGTCCACCTTTGCCTTCAACAAGAAGTTCAACAGCGTAAGCACCTAAACGGCTTGCAAGCACTCTATCAGCAGCTGTAGGAGACCCACCGCGCTGCATATGTCCTAGAACTGATACGCGTGTATCAAAGTCAGTATTTGCTTCAATTTGTTTTCCAATTTCAATACCACTGTTTACGCCTTCTGCTACCACAATAATACTGTGTTTTTTTCCTCTTTCTTGTCCTTTTTTCAAGCGTGAAACTATTTCTTCTAAATTATATTCCTCTTCGGGAATAAGAATTGTTTCAGCACCTCCTGCAAGGCCAGACCAAAGTGCTATATCTCCAGCATTTCTTCCCATAACCTCAATGATAAATGTTCTTTCATGTGAAGTTGCTGTGTCTCGAATTTTATCAATTGCGTCAATAACTGTGTTAAGAGCTGTATCAAATCCGATTGTTAATTCTGTTCCTGGAATATCATTATCTATTGTTCCTGGAACCCCGACACATGGATATCCTTGTTCTGTCAGTGCTTTAGCACCCATATAAGAGCCGTCTCCGCCAATTACAACAAGTCCATCAATTCCGTGTTTTTTCAGCTGTTCAATTCCTTTTTGTTGACCTTCTTTTGTTTTAAATTCTTCGCATCTTGCCGAAAACAAGAAAGTTCCACCGCGATGAATGATATCACCAACAGATCCAACTTCTAATTTTTTGAAATTACCGCTGATTAATCCTGCATAACCTCCAACAACCCCATAAACTTCAACGTTATGGTAAATTGCTTTACGAACGACTGCTCTTATTGCAGCATTCATTCCTGGTGCATCTCCACCGCTTGTTAATACGCCTATTCTTTTCAATTCCATTGAAATCACCTCATACAATTTAATGCACAGCAATTATGTAGTAACATACATATACTAAATTATATAACAAACTATCTTTCTGCAACATTTGTCACAAATATTACATATTAAAAGATACTTATTCCCATTATTTGTTAAAAACAAATAAAAAATCTGCTTTAAACGCCTATTATTCCCTATAGTTACTACTTTTTTTCATAACAATTCTAACATATCACGAAGATAAATCTATCTCAACTTAAACTGAGAAAAAAATAAAATGCGGAATAGTCAGGATATTGCAATCGTTTTACCTTTTCCACCTTCTTATTTTTTCCTTTTATTTTCACCGTTTTCGGGCAATATAAACATATTTGCTGCTTTTTTAGTTCAACACATAGTTTAACATACACTTTTTAAAATTTAATATGTATGCGAAAAAAACTTAATGCCAAAATCACAAAAAAAGAGGCTCTAAATGATCACTTTCGTTTCGTTAAAGAATCCTTTTAAGATAAATAATTCTTTAAACCCTTCTTCATTTAACAAGCCTCTTCATTATCGTTATAACAAATCAATCTATTATTCCAGCTATTCTTACAAGTATTGACCCATGCTTTTAAATTTAGCGTAGCGTTCTTCTTTAAGTTCTTCTGTTGTTTTGCTTTGCAATAATTTTAATGATTTTAATAGGACTTTTTCTATTTCTTCCGCTTGTTCTTTTACATTATGGTGTGCTCCGCCTTTTACTTCTGTGATAATCTCATCAATGATGCCGAGCTCTTTTAAATCTACTGCTGTAATTTTCATTCTTTCTGCAGCTTGTTTTGCTTGACCAGCATCTTTCCAAAGAATAGAAGCGGCACCTTCTGGAGAAATAACCGAAAAAGTGGAATTTTCAAGCATATGAATATGATTTCCTACACCTAGTGCCAAAGCTCCTCCACTTCCTCCTTCACCAATAACGATGCACACAACAGGCACTTCTAAAGAAGCCATTTCAAATAAATTCCTTGCAATAGCTTCACTTTGCCCCCGCTCTTCTGCTGCCTTACCTGGGTAAGCTCCTTTTGTATCAATAAAACATACAATCGGCCTTTTAAATTTATCAGCCTGCTTCATTAATCGCAATGCTTTGCGATATCCTTCTGGATGTGGCATTCCAAAGTTTCTGCGGATATTTTCTTTAGTATCTTTTCCTCTTTGGTGGCCGACTATTGTGATCGGCAGTCCTCTAAACTTGGCAATTCCGCCGACAATTGCTTCATCATCACCAAACGTGCGGTCTCCATGCACTTCAAAAAAATCTGTAAACAAATAAGAAATGTAATCAAGAGTTGTCGGCCTATTCGGATGTCTGGCAATTTGCACTCTATCCCAAGGCTTTATATTTTCATAAATTTCTTTTTGCAATTTAACAAGTCGATTTTCCAATTTTTCTATTTCAGCAGATAAATCTACGTCTGCTTTTATCGAAAAATCATTTAGTTCTTTAATTTTTTCCTGCAGCTCAATAATCGGCTTGTCGAAGTCTAACCCTACCATTCTAATTCACCACCTGCCTGATGCATATCTAATACTGTAAATAATTTTTCTTTCATTTCTGCGCGGGGAATTACTGCATCCAGTTGTCCATGTTTTAATAAAAATTCAGCAGTTTGAAAATCTTCAGGAAGCTCTTCCTTAATGGTTTGTTCAATAATTCTTCTTCCAGCAAATCCAATTAACGCCCCAGGTTCTGCAAAGTTATAATCTCCTAATGAAGCAAAACTTGCTGAAACCCCTCCTGTTGTTGGATGGGTCATCACTGTAATATATAAACCGCCATTGTCGCTAAACTTTTTCAATGCAATGCTTGTCTTGGCCATTTGCATTAAACTTAGCACACCTTCTTGCATCCTTGCTCCTCCTGAAGCAGTAAAAATAATAAAAGGAAGAGAGAGCTCATCTGCTTTCTCAATGGCCAATGTAATTTTTTCCCCCACAACGGATCCCATGCTCCCCATTCGGAAGGAAGAATCCATAACAGCAATCACAATAGAGATGCCATTTATCTCTCCTATTCCAGTCACAACCGCTTCATTTAGTTTTGTCTTTTTTTGATCACCAGCTATTTTATCTTCGTACCCTGGAAACTGCAAAGGATTTCCTGGTTTCATCTCACTGTTTATTTCTCGAAAAGTGGATTCATCTAAAATACTTTCAATTCTTTCCATACTTATCATTGGCAGATGGTAGCCGCAGTTTAAACAAACTTTATAGTTTTTTTGCAATTCTTTTGTGTACATGATTTTGTTGCATTTTGTACACTTAGTCATAATCCCTTCCGGCACTTCATTTTTTGTAACGTCAGATGGGATTGTTGCATATTTTTTCTTTTTCGATTTCGAAAAAATTTCCTTAATCAATGTGGAAGCCTCCCCGTTTTTTTGCAATCCATTCTAGGAATCGTTTTTCATTGATAATGTTTCATTCTGTCGAAAAGCTTTTAATCAGCTTGAAATTTCACACACTAAATCTTGTCTATACTCTAAATATTAAACGGTATAGCCTTTAATGGCATCATTCAGTATTTTTCTGATTTATATTGAATCATTATATTTATCTTTTAACTTTTTGTACACTTTCACTATTTCCAATCTATCTTTCGTTTTTACAGATTCCAGTAAAAACTTATAGTCATCTTCTCCCCAATATACTGGTGTAAAACCTAAAGCATGATAATAATCATCTAAAATTGTCCACAATCGAAAATGCAAAAAGTTATCAGCAATTTTTATTATTCGTAAAAAAAATTCACTTTCACTCATTTTTTTCGTTGTTATCCACTCTGTTAAATTCTCAGCTTGTTCTGTATTCATTTTATCAATGGCTATCATCAAACAATTCAGCTGAATATAATCTTTCGTTTGTATAACATCCTGCTTAGCTTTGTGATCTTGTAAAATGAAGGTACTGATTAATTGAACTAGCTGATGACCTTGAAAATCACGTAGAAAAGTGCCTTCTCCTTTTCGTGTCTCAATTAAACCTAAAAGTTCTAAAGCTCTTAACGCTTCTCGAATGGAAGATCTGCCCACATCTAATCTTTCGCATAACGAACGCTCAGAAGGTAGTTTATCCCCTGGTTTTAAAGCCTCTCTATCAATCATTTCACGTATATGATTGACAATTTCCACGTATTTAGAACCATTGGTTATAGAAGGCTGATTCACTCTTTTCCATCACTCACTTCTTCTTTTCTATTTTTCGATGCATGATTCATTTTCAAGATAAAGTGGACCTTCCATTGTCTAAGATAGTATTTAATTAAAGTGGTCAGACCAATAGACTCATTAAACAATATAACATCTTATCCAAGTTGTAAAGTTAATCAGACAAGATCACATTATTTGAACCTAATAGAAGGGTTATTTCATTTAAGCATTCTTTCGTTGCAGAAATATTCCATTCTTGATGCAGTTGAATCGTTTTGGAGGATTGAACATAGTGTATGACCACAGGCGTATATCCTGGATATTCCTTTATGATTTTCAACAGATGATTTTTTATGCTGTCTGTTTCTTTATCACTTATTATCTTTATGTATAACTTATGTGATTTTTTAGGAAGTGACTGGACAGCCTCCTCAATTTCCCAAAGTTCTTGTACAATAAATTGTTTTTCCCCATTCCTTTCTTCCACTTTTCCATCTATTCCTATTACCTCGCCTTTTTGTATGATGGACTGGTTTTTTTTATAAACCGCTGGAAAAACAACAGCTTGCATTTCACCACTTTGATCGGTAATCGAAAGAAATGCCATTTCCTCCCCTTTTTTTGTACGAATCTTTTTTACTTCTGTGACATACACAATTCCCCGACTCTTCGGACCTATTTTCATGTTAAGTAAAGACGTACTGTTTAGATCTGAAAAATATTTTTTATAAACAGCTGCTGGATGATCCGATAAATATATGCCTAAAACATTTTTTTCATAAAATAATTTATCTTCCGCCTTCATTTTATCCACTTCAACATATTTAGGCTTAAAAAAGAAATCTTCTTCTTCAAATAAATCCTCTTGATTCAATTCTTCTGGATGTACAAGCTGAGCATGCTGAATAGCAACATCTACAGTTGCCAGCATGGTAGCCCTGTCTATCCCAAATTCATCGAAACTGCCTGCGTAAATAAGTGTTTCGATTATTTTTCTATTGATAATTTTTGGCGATACACGCAAACAAAAATCGAATAAGTCTTCAAACTTTTTTTGTTTCCTCGCTCTCACAATTTCTTTTAGCACATTATTGCCAATGCCTTTTATTGCTGCCAAGCTGTATAAAATCATCTTATGATCAACTAAAAAAGAGTAGCTGCTTTTATTAATGGAAGGAAGAGAAAGCTCCATCCCCATCTGATTTAATTCTTGTATATACTGCAATATCTTTTTTTCATTTCCGATAGCTGCTGTTAACAACGACGCCATAAAAAACTGCGGATATTTTGCTTTTAAGTAGGCAAGCTGATAAGCAATCATACTGTATGCTACTGCATGGCTTCTATTAAATCCATAATCGGCAAATCGTACAATTAACTCATAAATTTCATTTGCAGTTTGTTCCTTATATCCTTTTACTTTTGCACCATTGACAAAATGAACTCTTTCTTTATCTAACACCCCTTTTTGTTTTTTGCTGACTGCTCTTCTTAAAATATCTGCCTCGCCAAGGGAAAAACCAGCCATTTTGGAAGCAATTTGCATGATTTGCTCTTGGTACACGATAACACCGTATGTACTTTCTAAAATTTCTTTTAAATCATCGTGATAATAATGAATGGATTCTTTGCCATGTTTTCTCTTAATGTATAATGGAATATTTTCCATTGGGCCAGGGCGATACAGTGCATTTACTGCTACAATATCTTCAAATTCTGTTGGTTTTAATTTCTTTAGCACATTTCGCATTCCGTCTGATTCCAACTGAAAGATTCCCGTTGTCTCTCCGCTGCTTAATAATTGAAATACATCAGAATCATCTAGGGGAATTTCTTTTATCGCAATTTTTTTCTTTGTGGCCCGGAATATTAGATCTATGATGGACTCTATTAAAGTAAGGTTTCTTAATCCTAAAAAATCCATTTTCAACAGACCCAGATCTTCCAAATATTCCATGCTGTATTGCGTTAAATAAATATTCTCATGACCTGATTGAATAGGGATACTTTGAATGAGCGGCTGTTCGCTTAGCACTACCCCTGCGGCATGTGTGGAAGTATGGCGCGGCAATCCCTCCAGCTTGCAGGCTGTTTCAAATATTTTTTTATTTCTTGAAGATTCTTCTACAAAGCTTTGCAGACTTTTTGATTCTTGAATAGCTTGCTGTAGTGTAATCCCTAACTTTGATGGAACAGAACGAGACAATTCTTCCAATTCCTTCATGGATAATCCAAAAACACGCCCTACATCTCTTAGTGATGCCTTCGCAGCTAAGGTTCCAAATGTGATAATTTGGGCAACATGCAACTCACCGTACTTTTGCTGTACATATTCAATTACTTTTTCTCTTTTCATATCTGGAAAATCAATATCAATATCAGGCATAGTAATCCGTTCAGGATTTAGAAAGCGCTCAAATAACAGATTGTATTTGATTGGATCCACATCTGTAATATATAAGACGTAGGCAACAATTGAACCGGCAGCGGATCCACGACCAGGTCCTGTTAAAATATCATGATCCCTCGCATACTTCATAAAATCCCAAACAATTAAGAAATAATCACTATAATCCATGTTATTAATAATATCCAGTTCATAACGAAGTCGTTCCAATTGTGCATTCGTCGGTTTTTTATACCGTTCCATTAATCCCTGCGTACACAGCTCTTCTAAATATTTCTGCGCTGATTTTCCGCTTGGAATTGGGTATTTTGGCAATCCGGTAATTTTGTTATCGATTTCCACACAACAATTTTCCGCAAGATGCCAAGTATTTTCCAGCACGTCTGGCTCATCGGAAAATACGTCGACCATTTCTTCTTTGCTTTTTAAATAATATTGATTAGAATCCCACTCGTCTTCATGCATCTCTGATAACTTCAAACCATTTTTTATTGCTGTTATACTGCGATGAGCAAAATAATCATCTTGATCAATATATGTGACATTATTTGCTGCCACCGTTTTAATCTTTTCCTGTTCGGCAAGCTGTTTAATGCGTTCATTTAATTGTGCCTCTATTAATACACCATGCTTTTGCAAGGATAAAAAAAAGTGATTTGACGCAAAAATATTTTTAAATAATTTAACCATGCTTTTAGCGTGTGTATAATCTTCTGCTAATAACGACTGTTCTATCTCGCCTTCTCTTCCAGGAGTAATGGCAAATAATCCATCTGCATAATGATTTAGCCATTTGATAGGAATGCTTTTTTGATTTTTTGTTTGAACAGCACTGGAAATTTTCAAAAGCTGCTGAAATCCGATATTATTTTTTGCCAATAGAACTAGTGGATAAGCCTGCTTGTTTTCATCACTAATGACATCTACCGTTAATCCAATGATAGGCTTTATGCCTTGTTTTAAACATTCTTTATAAAAAGCAGCTGCCCCATACATCACATTACGATCTGTCAGCGCCACCGCTTTATACCCTCTTTGTTTCGCTGCGACTACTAATTGTTTTATAGATACAGTACTGGAAAGGAGGCTAAAAGCACTGGAAGCTTGCAAGTGGACAAAAGACATTTTTTTCACCATCCTATCTGCCTAACTTATATGGAAATGCCAGCTCATTAAGAGCAGCAGTCATTTTATATATTTTTTAGCTTTCTATTAGAATAACATTCGTTTTCTTACTATTATAATAGGTTTACATAAAAAAAGAAAATACGTTCTCTTTTTCCTTTCATTGGTCCGATTTTCTTTGTTGTTTTTGTGCTTAGCCCGATAATCATTATATTTGTTCAGAGTGTAGACAATGCCGTACTTGCACAAGCTGAATTAGTTGTTCCTCCTCTATTACATGATATTGAGCAGAAAAAAGCAAACAACTAGCAAAACGAGTGTTTCTTGATAAGCCTGCGCAATTAATTCATATTTGCTTTAATTTGTCCATATGATGAAATAAGACCATTATTCCAAAATGTGAGGTTAGATGAGATGAATCAACAGCCTTTCTTTTCTTCTTTTATTGAAAGTTATTGTATAGCACTTGGTGTTTTATTAGGAGGAGCACTTGTTGGTGGACTTGCTGCATTTCTTACTGGGAAACCGCTCCTTACAGAAGTTCATCGGATTTCAGATATGATACGAATTTGGGCAATTGTAACCGCAATTGGGGGGACGTTTGATGCCATATACAGCTTTGAAAAAGGTCTGTTGGATGCTGCCACAAAAGATCTCTTTAAACAAATTTTATTAATTATTTCCGCTTTTGGCGGTGCACAAACTGGTGCTACTCTTATTAAGTGGATTACTCAGGAATACATTTAAATGAGAGTCCCACCATTATATAGGAGCCCGGCTCTTCAACGTTTTTTTGCTGGCATGGTAATAGGCGGCCTGATCAGCTGGTGCATTTTTTTATTTATCTTTGGCGTATGGCAGGAACGGTACAGTAAAGAAATTAAAGCACAAAAAGATACGATTGCTGAACTGGTAGATGAAAAAGATATATGGCAAAAAGAATTTTCAAACTTAAATAAATCAACAGAGGAAAAATTAACAATCCAAAACTTGGTTGTTAAAATAAATAGTAAAGATATAAAAAAGTATGATATTAACCCTGTGAGTGTCCATGAGATGGAAGCGAAAATTAAAGATGACCTCGACACCATTATTGCCAAAGATATGGATCTTGTGTATAAAAGCAGAGAATTGTTAAAAAAATCGATTGAAAATAAAGTCATACTCTCTGATGGAAAGCGCTATAGATTCAAAGTATCGGAGTTATTTATATACACAACCGTCCACATCGAAATCAGCGTAACATTTGCCGATTAACGACAGATGGACATACAGTTATTCGTATGAAATATAGAAGAGGTTAATTTAAACCACTCCATATTTTCTAAAAATATCTTTGACTGCTATTCTTATAAAGTGAACCTTTCCATCAGTGGGGGGGTTCTTCATCCCCCACTGATGGTTAGTTGAGTTCCAAGGATGTGGATCAAACAAACGAAGACATAAGGAAGTGGTGTTCTTAGTTTGTGTACTCTCACTCGGACCTTTACGGGCAGTTATCCCCCACCTAGCTTCCTCGATTCCTCAGTATCCCCCCCGAGGTGGGGGTCTTATTGCCTGTTAAGAGTGGGATAAAAAAGAGGAGTTGCCCTCCAAAGGCATACTCTTCTTTATTTGTGACTAAATTGATATGTTAACCTATAGTGTAATCTCTTAATTAGTTTTTACAAATATTCTCCAAATCCTTAATAATGGAAGGAACGGCATCCCAATTTGTAATGCTTGCACCAGATGCCAACGGATGTCCGCCCCCATTATATTTTTTGGCTATAACATTGATGATAGGTCCTTTGGAACGAAATCTTACTCTAATTTCATTTTCTCCTTCTTCAATAAAGAACACCCATACTTTTACTCCTTTAATATTCCCTAAATTACTGACAAGCATGGAAGCTTGTGAAGCAGTGGCTTCAAATTGTTCTAGTATGTCATTCTTTAAAACCATGTAGGCAACACCGCTATCTAACATAACAAAATTTTGCAGGACATAGCCGCTTAATTTAATTATATTTGGTTCTAGCTCATACAATTGATTATAGATATCTGTTCGGGAAAATGGATGGTTTATAAGATCTCCTGCGTAGCTAAACGTCTTTTCTGTTGTACTTGGAAATAAAAATCTCCCCGTATCGCCAACAATTCCGGCATATAATAGTCTTGCTGCTTCATCATTTATCTTCAATCCTTGTTCTTTTCCAAATAAATAAAATTCGTAAATCATTTCACTAGTAGAACTTGCAGACGTTTCTACCCAGTAGATATCTCCATATGCATCATCATTTGGATGATGGTCTATTTTAATAAGCTTGTCGCCCGTTGTATATCTTTTATCACATACCCTATCTTGGTTGGCAGTATCACAAACAATGACTAATGCATTTTTATAGACGCTATCATCTATTGCATCCAGCCTTCTTAAAAAATGTAGAGACGTTTCTTCTTTTCCGACAGAATATACATTTTTTTCTGGAAAAGAGGCTTTAATGATTTCAGCTAACCCCCCTTGTGATCCATATGCATCTGGATCTGGACGAATATGTCTATGTATAATAATCGTTTCATATTTTATTATCGCATCCAATATTTTTTGCTTCATGTTTTTCTCCTATCCTTTTTTATAGTATCAAGTATCAAAATTTATATGTCTCCAGTTAGATTACTGCTGCTAGATGTCTACCGTACTTCAGGTCTTCCCCCTACGATAAGTCAACATCGATTCGCTTACGCTCTTCGTGTTTCCTTTATCCACCATTAACGGACAGTAATGGTCATTTTCAAGTTTGAATCTTTAATAAAGCAAGAAGTCAATCTTAATTAAGGCTAACTGTCCGTAAATGGCCGATCGACTCATCTAACCAGCAGGGGAAAGATCATCCCTGCTGGAAGGTTTGTCTTATCTCGTTCGGAGTGCTCCAGTTCATACGACGCTAAAAGGGCGTTTCCGCTTTTCTTAATTTCTATCTATTAATTGACACATCATCATTGCTTTGCCAACAAGAATTCCTTGATTAAATACTTCCACATCTACTTTTCCAAACTTTCTTCCTACTTCTAAAATCCTTGGAAATATTTCGATAACGCTGTCCATCTGAACTGGTTTAATAAAATAGATGGTCATGTTTTCTACAACAAGATCCCCTTTTTTAAACCCTCTTAACACCCTATTGGCCGCCTCAGAGACAATCGTAGTAAATACACCATAAGAAATGGTCCCTATATGATTTGTCATCTGTGGAGTGACTTCACATGTAAAAGAATTTTCTCCTTTTGCTTTGCCCTTTGTTAGAACAAGCTGATTTGTCACAATATCATCAATAGTTTCACCTGTTTGCGGCTGCCTCTGATTCATTTGCAGTGCTTTTAATACATCTTGGCGACTTATGATTCCTTCCAAACGGTTTGTTTCATCCACAACAGGAAGGACTTCAATTCCTTCCCAGACCATCATATGAGAACAGGAAGCAACACTTGTTTTGCCGGTTACTGTCATTGGATGCTTTGTCATTATTTTTTCAAGCGATGCATCTTGAGGCTTTCCTATAATATCTTTAGAAGTAACCATTCCTTGCACTTTCATATTTTGATCCACTACAGGGAACCGGCCATGGAATGTTTCTTGATTAAATGTATGCCAATCTTCTACTTTATCCGTCATTCTTAAAAAAATCGTTTCCTCGAGCGGTGTTAATACATCTTCCACAAGTACGATTTCTTTTTTTATTAATTGATCAAAAATTGCCCGATTAATCATTGCTGCTACAGTAAAAGTATCATAACTGGTTGAAATAACAGGAAGCTGTAACTCGTCAGCCAATCGCTTTATATGGTCTTCTGTATCAAAGCCGCCAGTAATCAACACAGCTGCACCTGCTTTTAAAACAAGTTCGTGTGCACGAACTCGATTTCCGATAATCAACAAATTACCTGCACCTGTGTAGCGCATCATAGCATCAAGCTTCATTGCTCCAATTACAAAGCGATTAAGTGTTTTGTGCAAACCTGCTTTTCCACCAACTACTTGGCCATCCACTATATTTACCACTTCAGCATATGTTAATTTTTCAATATTCTCTTTCTTTTTTCTTTCAATGCGAATGGTTCCAACTCGTTCAATGGTACTTACGTATCCTTTATTTTCCGCTTCTTTTATAGCCCGATATGCCGTCCCTTCACTTACACTCAGCGCCTTTGCTATTTGCCTTACAGAAATCTTCTCGCCAACTTGCAATTCATCAATATAGCTTAATATTTGTTCATGTTTAGTAGCCAAAACGTTCACCCTCATTTTTATTTCCAATACAAAAGCTATTCCATTATTAGTAAGAAAAGCGCAAACACCTTGTTCAGTCATGAAGAAAAATGTTCATTTGACTCAAAAAGAGCTCTTTACTTTTGGCTGTTTTCGTATAGATTGTTGCTTTTAAACTCGCAGCCAGCATACACTTCGCTACTCGTTAAGCGAGCGTCGAGCCTCCTCGTCGCAAAAGTCCCGACTTTCTCGCATTCCCACAGGAGTCTACATGTATACAGACTGCTATGTACTCTTCTCCCATTTTTTCATGGGGAAAACAACAAACTTTGAGAAAACAGCCTTACTTTTAGAAGCATACGGTTATTTTCAAAAGGGCTAGAGGCGCACCAGCTAGATACGCAGAAAAATCCACTAACTTCGCCACGGCCTTATGTCATAATCCATTGACTTGCATCCTTCGAGCCAGTTGCAATGCCGGTGCTTTTACATTGAAACTAGAGACTCTTCTAAATCCAAGTCTAAACTTTATCCTTCATACCTTGTAGGGAAGGAATAAAGGGCCGTTTTCGCTAAATAACGCAATTCTTGAATTTAGATGCCCATCGAACGAAAGAATTTATGCTTTTTTATCTTTTTGGCTCTGTTAAATTTCAGTGTTGATTTTAAATGGTCAGGGATTCGGCTCGCTTTCCGCGGAGGGACCGGCAAACCTCCTTGCTCGTACCTCTCTGCGGGATCTTGCCAGCCCATTTTTTAAACAGGAGTCTCTCGCAAATTCCCTTCCCTAAAACAACATTACCGTAACAGAGCCATCTTTTTAAAAAAATCAGACTGAAAATTCTGTGCTTTCTCTATTGATAATATTAATTTATTGTATTCTGTTTCTTTTAAAACGTATTCAAAATAATAATACACTTTGATTTAGATAAAACTGCAAATCTGCAAACTGATTATAAATATTTACTCCAAAACTTGCAGCCTTGTGAAAACCCCAAGCTGATGAACTAACAAACAAGCTTATTAATGACAGCCTGATAATGATATCTTTATTATAGTGTTTACATCTAATGGATTCAATTACTTCTCATTGTACTAGAAAATATAAAATGAAATATGTAACAGAAATTTCTTTTTTCACTCTTGTGATTCCCTTAATATATGGACAAATATGGTATTTTTTAGCGTATTATTAAAAATAATTGTATAGATTAATAAAAGAATTGAATAAAATATACGTAAAGAAAATTTCTTTACACATAAAAAAAGCCGACCTAGATCTAAATCTCAGGTCTAACTTTAAAAGAAAATATAAAGTGAATCTTTCCATCAGTGGTGTTTTCTTCATCCCCCACTGATGGTTAGTTACTTATCGGACCTTTATAGGCAGTTATCCCCCACCTACCTTCCTCGATTTCTCAGCATCTTGAGGTGGGGGATAACTGCCCGTTAAGAGTGGATAAAATCAACTGACATCATTATTGAAAATAACGAATTTTTTTCCTTTTTTGATCCTTGCTGATTTTTTTATTTCTTACATGCTGATTTTTAGGCGTATATAAAATCGCTGTTAAATTTCCGGCTATCACCATAAGTGCAAATCCCAGCCAACAGATGGAGAAAATACCAGCCAATCCTGAATTATATGGCTCCAGTCTAGGAACTCCATAATAAAGCAGCACTCCACAAAGCAATAAACATATTAAATATCTATTTTTGCTCATTTCTTTCTCCTCCTTCCTCTATTCCCATCTTATGCGGACATGCATAAAAAAATTATACGGAAAATAAGAATTCTCTTTTCGCACTCTTTCGTTAATCTAAATGTTTACAATCACATCATATGTTGATAATCTAAAGGGTACAAAGTATCTATTAATATCCTAGAAAAATTTTTTGTCCACAGTCTACTTTGCAATTATTAACACAAGGAATGGATAAAAAAGTAATACGGAAAGTACATATGGAGGTATGATTCTAATGGAAAATAAGTTCAAACAAATAGGCAATTGGATGGCCGAACAGGAAATAGGTTTCACATTTTTAACTTCAACTGATAACATTTTTTATTTCAGCGGATTTTACAGTGATCCACATGAACGCTTATTAGCATTGATTTTATTTCCTCAAGATGAACCCATTTTAATCTGCCCTGCTATGGAAAAAAATGATGCAAAAAATGCCGGTTGGAAATATGAGATAATTGGCTATAGTGATATAGAAAATCCATGGGATGCCATTCAAAAAAAAGTTGCTGCTAAAGGACAAAAGATTACAAAAGCAGCTGTAGAAAAAGATCATATGAATGTAAGCAGATACGAAGCGCTTCGCAGCAGCTTCCCTTCTTTAAAACTATTTACCTCTGCTGAAGAAAAAATCAATCGACTTCGAATGATAAAAACAGAAAAAGAGCTGTCCATTATCCGTGAAGCTTGCAAATGGGCTGACTATGCAATTGAAGTTGGTTGCAGTGAAATTGCAGAGGGCAAAACTGAAATGCAAATTCTTGCTGCTGTTGAATATGAATTAAAGAAAAAAGGGATTGCGAAAATGTCATTTTCCACCATGGTGCTCACTGGAAAAAACGGAGCTTCCCCTCATGGAAATCCCGGAGACACGCCTATTCAAAAAGGAGATTTTGTATTATTTGATTTAGGCGTTGTTGTGGATGGATATTGTTCGGATATTACGAGAACGGTTGCTTATGGAGAAGTGAATGAGAAGCAAAAGGAAATCTATGATACTGTTTTAAATGCACAGCTTGCGGCCATTTCTGCTTCCAAACCTGGAGCAGCGTGCTCCAGCATCGATCTTGCTGCAAGAAACACGATTCGTGATGCAGGATATGGAGAATATTTTCCACATCGTTTAGGGCATGGCCTAGGCCTCAGTGTCCATGAGTTTCCTTCTTTAACAGAAACAAATTCATTAAAGCTGCAGGAAGGAATGGTATTTACCATTGAACCTGGAATTTATGTTCCCGATATAGCTGGTGTAAGAATTGAGGACGACGTCTATGTAGCAAAAGATGGAGTAGAAATTTTAACTAATTTCCCAAAAGATCTTCATATTATAAAGTGAACCTTACCATCAGTGAGGGTTTTCTTCATCCCCCACTGATGGTAAGAGGTCCACAGGATGTGGATCACACAAACGAAGACATAAGGAAGTGGCGACCTTAGTTTGTGTAGCTCTATCGGACCTTTATGGGCAGTTATCCCCCACTACCTTCCTCGATTTATTAGCATCTTGAGGTTGAGGTCTTACTGCCCGTTAAGAGTGAGATAAAATAGTTTTTTCTTGATGTGCGGAGTTATTAGATTCAAGGAATAAGTATTCGAGTTGGAGTTGATTGGACAGCGGACAAAAACAAACGTTTGTGTCGACAGCCTAGGCTTGCCATTATGTCAAGCCCAGGCTTATTCATTATTTATTTTCTTTATTATTTACTTTATTTTGGACTGCCTGGTCAATCGCTCCATCGTTGTATACATCCATTACTTGAGCAATTACTTCATCGGTGCCGCCCTGTTCAAATGTACAATCGTTCACTTTTTTTTCTCCATTTTTTTCTTCCAAGGTATTCAGTCCTTTCTAAAGTAAATTCTTTTTTTATTCTCCCATGTCCAAGTTAATGTTATGCATGTTTGGGTATATAATTAGTAAGAGGAGAAAAGGAGGTTTTGAAAATGAGCTTGCATTATCAAAACATTATTGTTGCGGTCGATGGATCTGCAGAAGCTGACAGAGCTTTTAAAAAAGCTGCTGTTTTAGCAAAGGATAATGATGCAAACCTTATTATTGCACATGTTATTGATACGCGTTCTTTTGCCACTGTTGCTGCATATGATCAAGCTATTGCCTCAAAAACAGATGAATTTGCCAATGAATTAATAGATAAATATATAGACATGGCTGCATCAGTAGGAATAGTCAAAGTGAAAAAAATAATTGAGTTCGGATCACCAAAAATCGTTATTCCAAAGGATATTGCAAAAAAATTTAATGCGGATTTAATTGTGTGCGGTGCTACTGGCTTAAATGCAGTTGAACGATTTATTATTGGAAGCGTTTCAGAAGGAATTACTAGAAATGCACCTTGTGATGTACTTATTGTGCGTGGGATTATTGAGTAGTTTATTTTTATAGGCTGTTTTCGTATAGATTGTTGCTTTTAAACTCGCAGCCTGCATACACTTCACATTCCGTGGGCACGCAGTCGACCCTCCTCGTCGCACGCTCCTGCATAAGCCTTTCTCGCATCAGAAGTCTACATATATGCAGGCTGCTAAGTACTCTTCTTCCATTTTTTTATGAAAAAAAACAATAAAGTTCAACTAACCATCAATGGGGGTTTTCTTCATCCCCCACTGATGGTTAGTTGAACTTATCGGATCTTTACGGGCTGTTATCTTCCACCTAGCTTCCTCGATTTCTCAGCATCTTGAGGTGGGGGTCTTACTGCCCGTTAAGAATGGGATAAACTTTGAGAAAACAGCCTTTCTATAACAAGCAGCTAAATGCATGTCAGTATGCCTTCAACCATTTTTTTTTATATAAAATCCAGTTTGAAAAAAGGGTCCTTGAGGGCTTTAAACCATCATCCTCTTCACAAGATTCAGATGGTAAAAGCCCTCAAGGAACCCTTTGCTTCATTATTTGCTGCCTACACAAGCCTTTGCTTTCGCAATTGCTTGTTTGATTTGCTCAAACCCTGTGCCACCAGCACTATTTCTTCGCTGCACGGCGGTTACTGGATTTAGTACATGATAAATATCATCCTCAAACAACTCACTTGCATCTTTAAATTCTGTTAAAGACAAGTCGATTAAGTAGCAATTTTTATTTACACAATATAAAACAAGTTTTCCAACAACCTCATGCGCTTCACGGAAAGGCATGCCTTTGTCCGATAAATAATCTGCTAATTCCGTTGCATTGGAGAAGTCATTTTTAGTCGACTGTTCCATTACATTCGTATTAACTTTCATCGTTTCAATCATTCCAGCAAATATTTTTAAAGAACCAGTTACTGTTTTAACTGTATCAAACATGCCTTCTTTGTCTTCTTGCATGTCTTTATTATAAGCAAGGGGCAATCCTTTAAGCACAGTTAAAAGACCCATTAAATTTCCGTATACACGACCAGTTTTTCCACGGATCAGTTCAGCCATATCCGGATTCTTTTTCTGCGGCATGATGCTGCTTCCTGTTGAAAAGCTGTCATCCAACTCAATGAACTTAAATTCCTGGCTGGACCATAGAATGATTTCTTCGCTAAACCGAGATAAATGCATCATTAAAATAGAGCTTGAAGATAAAAACTCCAAAATAAAATCGCGGTCGCTGACTGCATCCATGCTGTTTTCATAAATAGAATCAAAATCCATTAAATCCGCACTGTATAAACGATCAATTGGGAAGGTTGTCCCTGCTAATGCACCCGCGCCAAGTGGAGAAACATTAATTCTTTTTAAGTTCTCCTGCAATCTGTTTTTGTCTCTTTCAAACATCCAAAAATACGCCATTAAATGATGAGCAAAAGAGATAGGCTGTGCTCTTTGCAAATGCGTATAACCAGGCATTATCGTTTCAATATGCTCTTCTGCTTTTTTAATTAATGCAGCCTGCAGCTCTTCTATGTAAGATAGAATTACCTTTACTTGTCTGCGCAAATAAAGATGCATATCTGTTGCAACCTGATCATTACGGCTTCTGCCTGTATGCAACTTTCCGCCGACAGAACCAACTAAATCCGTTAATTGGCTTTCTAAATTCAAATGGATATCTTCCAATTTAACAGAAAAAGACAATTCTTCTTTTTCTGCCTTTTCTTTTAATGCAAGTAAACCAGTTTTGATTTTTTCGGCTTCTTCTGCTGTTAAAATGCCAGTTTTAGAAAGCATCGTCACATGAGCAATGCTTCCTTCAATATCTTCTAGCACTAGTTCTTGATCAAAAGGAATGGATGCGCCAAATTCATCTACCCATTCCTCAGCAGATTTTGTAAATCTGCCGCCCCACAATTTTTTCACACTGTCACCTTCTTGTTGTTTTCCACTATGCTTTGAACTTTTGTTGGAAGTCCCCATAACTTAACGAATCCAACAGCTGCTCCATGATCAAATTCATCATCAGAACTATATGTCGCCAATTTCTCATCGTAAAGTGAATATGGAGATTTTCTTCCTTCTATAATAGCATGACCTTTAAATAATTTCACTCGCACTGTTCCAGTTACATTTTTTTGTGTTTCTTTTAAGAATGCTTGCAAAGCCTTTGTAATTGGAGAGAACCAAAGTCCATCATAAATAATTTCTGTTAATTTCTTCTCTATTACTGGTTTGAAGTGTGCTACTTCTTTAACAAGTGTAATATCTTCTAATTCTTTATGTGCTTTGATTAGCGTTAAAGCAGCTGGACATTCATATACTTCACGAGATTTAATTCCTACTAAACGATTCTCTACATGGTCAATTCTTCCTACGCCATGTTTTCCAGCAATTTTATTTAATTCTAAAATTAAATCAGATAATTTATATGGGATACCGTCGATGCTTACAGGTACACCTTCTTTAAATTCTATTTCGATAACATCTGCTGTATCTGGTGCATTTTCCAAGCTTGTAGTTAAATCATACGCTTCTTCTGGAGGAGCAGCCCAAGGATCTTCTAGTATACCACATTCATTAGCACGTCCCCATAAATTTTGGTCGATAGAGAATGGGCTATCTAAATTAATTGGAATTGGAATATTTTTTTCTTTTGCATATTCAATTTCCTCTTCACGTGACCAGCCCCACTCACGAACAGGAGCTAATACTTGCAAGTTTGGATTCAACGCTTGAATAGACACTTCGAAACGCACTTGGTCGTTTCCTTTTCCTGTACATCCATGTGCAACCGCAACTGCGTTTTCTTGTTCCGCTACTTCCACTAATTTTTTTGCAATTAATGGTCTTGATAAAGCAGATACTAAAGGATATTTTCCTTCATACATAGTATGTGCTTGTAAAGACATTAACGCAAAATCTTGAGCAAACTCTTCTTTTGCATCAATTACATGTGATTTTACTGCTCCTACTGATAATGCTTTTTCTTGAACAAAATTCAAGTCTTTCCCTTCACCAACATCAAGGCAGCATGCTACTACATCGTACCCTTGATCTTGCAGCCATTTAATTGCTACGGATGTATCTAAACCACCTGAATATGCTAAAACAATTTTTGGATTTGCCATTATTGTGTTCCTCCTATATATACGAATAAATATTCATTAATTTATATTTTTATTCAAAAACTATACTACTCACTTTAACAATTTTTATACGGAAATTCAATAGTAATTATATAAAATTATAAAAAAATTTATTTGTTTTGATCTTATTGATAGAGTTATCGTTTTTTTTCGGGTTAAATCGTGCTGGAAAGCTGAAACTTTGCGTAAATAAGGTGGAGATTTCCACTTCAGATTTGTTTGAAAATTTCCACTTTACTGTGCTGGAAATCGAAAAAAATTTACTCTCTAGACAAGAAGGAATAAAAAAAAGAAAGCAAGGCTGCCTTCTTTTTTATGCATAATGTTATTCATATTTTTTGAAGTTCACTTACTATATGACTTATTTCGGGAAGAATAAGTTTTCTCATGGCTAAACGCACCGCACCTGTTGATCCAGGTGTTGCAAACACTACTTTTTGATGAACGGTTCCTGCGATTGCTCTTGAAAGAATAGCAGCAGACCCTATATCTTCTGTATAGCTCAGCATCCGAAACAACTCCCCAAAGCCGTCCAACTCCTTTGAAAACAATGGCTTTATTGCTTCAATGGTTACATCTCTCGGAGATATGCCAGTCCCTCCATTTAATAATACGGCATCAACTTCTTGTGACTGGATGCCTAAAATCACTTCTTTTCTTATTTCATTCAAATCATCTTTTATAATAATATGTTCTGAAACAAAATGATTTTTTTCCTGCAGAAGTTCTCTCATTAGTTTGCCACTTGTATCTGTATCTGCTGTTCTTGTATCACTGACAGTAATTACTTTGCATTTTACTGCCTCATATTCTTTTTTAATATGTTTATTTTGGCTCATTTGGCACCTCTTTATCTTTTATTCAGCCTAGTCTCTATATGATTTTCTTCTATCTTATGAAGCAATAAATCATTTTCATGTTTTGCAAACATATGCAGCATATGCATCGGTCTGGTCATCGCCACATAAAGCAGTTTTATGTCTATTTCCTCCATTTGAAAAGATTCTTGCAAAGAAACAATCAATACTGCATCAAACTCTAATCCTTTTGATAAATAAGATGGAACGATGATAATGTGTCTTTTTTCCAATTCTTCGCTTTCACGAAGAAGCTGGATTGGCAATTCTGTATTCTTGTTTAAAAGCGAATAAATATTTTTGCATTCTTGATCTGTTTTTCCAATTACAGCTATGGAATGATAGTCATGCTGATGAATGTTTTTTATCGTTGCAGATAAGCTTTCAATTAACTCTATTTTTTTATTATATAAATGAAAAACAGGTTTTTCTCCACGGCGAACCACTGGTTTTACTTTTGGCATATTCTCATCCACTAGATTTAAGATATCATTAGCGGCTTTCATAATATCAATGGTAGTCCGATAACTTTTCTCCAATGTTAAATAATTAGCTCTTGGAAACACATCATTTCTTAATGTATGCCAGTTTTTTAAACCTCTGTATGAATGAATGCCTTGAGCCAAATCACCGACTAATGTAAACATATCAGTTTCCAGCCCTGCTTTCAAAGCATAAAGCTGAAGTGCACTATAGTCTTGCGCTTCATCAATGACAATATTTTTAGCCTTTAACTCTTTCGCAATGCCAAAAATTCTGTGCTGCATATAAAAAAGGGCGCCTAAATCCTCTATTTCCACCTGCTTTTGCTTTAGCAGCTTTTGTTGAAAGGTTACAATAAAAGAAATTTGCTTATCTGTTAAAAAATCTGAAGCATATTCTTTCCATAATTGCTCACTGGAAAAAAGGGATTGATAATAGCCATAAAGCGTATTAGTCTGCATTTTATCCATGTACTTTTTGACTGCTGTTTTTGCTTCCTTTTTTATCTGGCTAATTCGCTCCTCTTTTTTATCCAAAAAATAAACAACCCGTTCTTTTCTTTTTACAGGGTCTTTAATAGCGAGTGCATAATCAAGGGCATTTTCATACTTTTCGGTCAGCTTATTTAAGATGATTATTTTTTTTCGTTTTAAATCTGTCTGTAATATCCCTTTTATTTTTTGTTTTCTTTTTAAAAATGGCAGGTAATCATACTCTTTCTTAAATAATCTTTGCAATTTTTTCGATCCATATAATGGAAACTTCTCTATTCTAAAATCCTCTTTCGGACTCATTTTATCGAGAATTTCCTCTAAATAGCGATCAAGCACTTTTTTGTAAGTCAGCGACCCTTTAAAATCAGCTAACCATGTAATCATCTCTTCATTTTCATATTGATGTTGAAGCAAACCTATTAACTTCTCATTTGGTTTTATTATTTTTATTTTTTTGCCTATACATAATTGAACATAATCAATATAGGTTGTCTGCCTGATCTTCTCTACCCCTAAATCAGGAAGAGCATCCGAAATATAGCCAATAAACATATTGTTTGGTGCAATAATCATGAGCTGCTCTGGTTGAAAATATTTAGCATAATGATAGATAAAATAAGAAATTCGATGCAAGGCAATGGTAGTCTTTCCACTGCCTGCTGCACCTTGCACAATAATCGGCCTGTTAAGATCAGCACGAATTACTTTATTTTGCTCTTCTTGAATGGTTGAAATAATTTCTGTCAGGCGCTGATCGGCTTTTCCTGCTAATGATTGCTGCAGCAGTTCATCTGTTGTTGTTAAGTCTATATCCTGATAATGAATAAGATTTCCGTCCTTGATTTTAAATTGTCTTTTTAATGAAAGATATCCATGTATTTCTTCTTCATTGGCTGTATAAGAAACGTTTCCTAAGCGCCCATCATAATATACATTTGCAATCGGCGACCGCCAATCAACTATTATTGGTTTTTGTGTATCTTTTTCATACAAGGAAGTTTTTCCAATATAATAGATTCCTTTATGCTCCTTCCCTTTCATTTGGTAATCAATTCTGGCGAAATATGGCGCATTCATTAATCTTTTTAATGTATTTAGCTCGGTTGTGGCAATATAAAGAAATCTGCTGTTTGTTAATAATTGAATATAACTTAAGCTGCTGTCAGAATAGTCAAGATCAGCACTTGCCTGCTTTATATCTACTTCCAAGTTTCCCTTGCTGTGCAATGCTTCTTCCATTACTTGCTCCATATATTGTTTGGTGTAAGCAAGATATTCCTTTTCAACTTGAAATTCAAAATCAATCTGATGACTCATCGGTGGTCTCCTTTCTAGGAAATGTGGCTGTTGCATCTAATGGTTAGCAGAGGGGTTCTTCCACGTCTTTTAAAAGAAGGTAGCTTTTTTGATAGTATTTATGAGTGAACTCCGTTATTTTTTTCGTAAACTGATAGTTTGCCACCCCGCCGACCATTATGCCCATCGTTGAAAATTTTTTACTGAAGAAATAGATAAATAAAAGCTTCATGCTTTGCTTCACTAATAATAAAAAACTTCTTTCATCCACTATTTCTTCTTTTCCTTTATAAAAATAATCTTTCTTATACACTAAATCCTCCATTAGTTCATTCCATGCTTCTCCCTGTGACTCTCTAGGAAGACATGCTGAATGAAATACTTTTAAAACCGTCATAATTTCATATGGGCTATGGGCAGGACGTCCATAGATAGAAGCAATAACTTGAATAGAACGAAGATTTATCAATAAAATTCCTAATAGATCCGTTATTAATAAAGAAGAACTTCCGATGCCTGTTGTGCATCCTTGGCTAAACGCCAACATTTGATAGCGCCCTATTTGTTCTTTTGCAATAAAGTTTAATTGATCTATCTTCAGTTTACACATTTCTTCTAAAATGAAAATTTCATCTTTATATAATCTTGCAGTTTGCAGTATTTTCTCAGAGGTATTTTTTTGGAAGGTGGAATTAAATAAAATAGAGTGTATATGAAAAAGTGAGCTGTCCAATAACATCATTATGGATTCTTTTGTACTTTCTGGTATGTGTTCTATACCTATATCCATCCATTTCTTATATACGATCTCAGCATACGATGGTTCATAGTCATATAATTGCTGTTCCCACTTCTCTATTTCGAGCAAGTAAAATTTTTCACTTTTTGTTAAAGGCATTATATCTCCTCCATGCATATATCTTCCATTTATTTATTGTAGAATATCACACTGATGCCTATAACCGGTATAAATTAACAAAAAAAGCATAAACAACCCGAATCCGACATATTTTGATATGTACAGAATTCAGGTTGTTTAAAAGCGTAAAACTATTTTAGTCTCATTTTGCTAATCTTACTACATCACGTGCAATCATTACTTCCTCATTTGTAGGGATAACAATAACTTTTACAGGAGAATGTGGATAATTCACAAATGCTTCATTTCCTGATAACTTATTTAATGTTGGATCCCAATATACGCCCATAAACTCAAGACCTTTGAGAACACGAGCACGAACGATTTCACTGTTTTCCCCAATACCAGCTGTAAAAATAATTGCATCGACACCATTCATTCCTGCAGCATATGAACCGATATATTTATGAATATGATCAGCAAATACAGTTAAAGCAAGTTCTGCTCTATCATTACCTTCATTTGCTGCTTCTGTAATATCGCGTAAATCGCTTGAGAAGCCAGAAATACCTAATAATCCACTCTTTTTATTTAAAACTTGCAATACTTCATCAGCAGATTGATTTGTTTTATCCATAATAAAAGGAATTAAGGCTGGATCAATATTACCAGAACGTGTACCCATTGTTACCCCAGCAAGTGGAGTGAATCCCATTGATGTATCAATTGATTTACCACCTTCAATGGCTGCTATACTTGCACCATTTCCTAAATGACAAGAAATTAAACGTAATTGATCGATTGGACGATCTAATAATTCGGCAGCACGCTGTGACACATATTTATGTGAAGTTCCGTGGAAACCATATTTACGAATACCATATTTTTCATAATACTCATAAGGAAGGCTATATAAATATGAACTTTCAGGCATTGTTTGGTGAAAAGCTGTATCAAACACAGCAACTGCAGGAACATTTGGCAGTACTTGTTGAAATGCATGAATACCTGTTAGATTTGCTGGATTATGAAGTGGCGCGAGTTCAGATAATGCATCAATTTTTTCTAATACTTCTTGTGTAATTACTGCAGAATCTGCAAACTCCTCTCCACCATGAACAACACGGTGCCCAATTCCATCAATCTCATCTAATGACGCAATGATGCCAAGTTCTGTTAATTTGTTTAATAAAATTTTAACCGCTACTTCATGATCAGGAATCTCTGTAACTTCTTTAATTTTTTCTCCATTTGCAGAAATATTAAAGACAGCATCATTTAAACCAATACGCTCAATTAAGCCTTTTGTGATTACTTCTTCACTTGGCATATCAAAAAGTTGAAATTTTAATGAAGAACTTCCTGCGTTAATTGCAATGATTTTTGCCATAAAATATATTACGCCCCTTTTATATAACAACAATTTTTGTGTAATGTCTGACATGGAACAGTATTATTTTGTACAACAGACATCATAAATATCTCTCAATTTCCCATTTAAACATTGTACTAGAAACATTTCAAGCACTTAATCAACACTTCTTCTTTTTTTTAGGTTTTCTGAGCTTTTTTTCATGAAATTGTCAAACTTCCCTCAAAAACTACGAACTACTATATAATAGAAGAAACTGTTTTATAACATGAATTATACTAACTTATTTTCCTTTATCCAAACGTCAATCTGCGACAATGTCTTTTCCATACTAGCTATATTGGATAGATTTGGAACCTTTGCCAAAAGCACTTGTTTTGGCGCTTTAATCGTTTCACCCTTTTTTTGCAATACAAGGATGCTTTTGGCTGCCTGTTTATTTTTAAATAAGGAAAGCGGCAATTGAAGAATGCTTTGAATATATACTTCTTCTTTAAAAAATTGATGCAGTTTGCCAGCTTGTTCACTTTCAAATAAGCCGTTTGGCACCATGCAAAAAGCATATCCTCCTGCTTTAAGGTGGTTAATGCTTTGCTCTAAAAAAAGATGATGGGCATAGGAATGACCGTTGTCTGCTTGAAGCGAATATTCACTTGCCCCTATATCATTTGGATAGTAGCCCACCGGCAGGTCACTAACTACGATGTCAACGGGATCGATAAACAGCTTCTCTAAACTATCCTGATTATAAAATTGAATAGGCTGCTCTTGCAGGTTTGCATTGATATAAGCAAGCTGTAATAACAATTCATCAATTTCCACGCCGAATGCTTCTATTTGTTTTTCGGGCTGGTGATTGATTACAGTGGTTAATAAATTTCCGGTTCCTACAGCTAAGTCCAGCAGACGCATGGTTGTTTGGGTATAAAATTTTTGTACTAGATACCCAATTAGCATTCCAATAGAATCAGGTGTCATTTGATGATTCGCCTGTACATTTTCCTGCATTCCCTTCAAAATTGCCAGCTGAAAACTTTTTCGAATCTCTTCTTTGCTATATGCATCCAATGAAATAGATTCATAACTCTTTTTTATTTTTTTTGCCGTGTACTCACTTAAATTTTCCTGCAAAATAGCTTCCTGAAATATATTTTCCCCAGTTTCAGCTAATGCTTCTAAATACGTACAATCCATTTCTTCTTTTAATATCATTGCGGTTTCGTTAAAAACAGTAAATAATTTCTCAACAGGAACAATATCCATCGTTATCCCCCACTTAATTTTTCATTTTCCATTCATTCTCTCGTCCATCTATTAATAATGGTTAGTCTAAGATTTCCACAAAGTAAAAAGCCCCGAAAATAGATCCGGGACCTTTACTATTATTACCGGTGAACTTGTATTTGTAAACATTATAAGGTGTTCAAAAAGTCCTAACATAACTCTCGAATGTATGCGTCAGTTTGTTTCTATGTTCCTCACGTATTAATCAGAGAGAAACTTCCACTATAAGTGATCTCGTCCTGTGAGCAACATTGAAGTCGCCACAACCTGTGGGAGTTCGGGTTTTAAAGCTTCATTTCCTTGAACTTTTCGGTTCTTTTGTTCCTCTTTTTGAACTCGCCCTTTTAATTATTTCGCTAGCTTTGCTGCTTCAACTGCAGCTTCATAATTAGGATGATTCGTTGCCTCTGTTACATATTCTGCATAAGTTACCGTATCGTTCGAATCTACTACAAAAATTGCGCGTGCTAACAATCTTAGCTCCTCAATTGCAACGCCGTACGCTTGTCCAAATGAAAGATCTTTATGATCAGAAACCGTCATTACTCGATCTATGCCTGCTGCTGCACACCATCTTCTTTGGGCAAAAGGAAGATCAGCACTAACAGTGATAATTTGCACATTATCTAATTTTGCTGCTTCTTCATTAAAGCGGCGTGTTTGAGCATCGCAAACTCCTGTATCAATAGACGGAATAACACTAAATAAGCGGACATTTCCTTTTGAGCTCTCTAATGTTACTTCCGACATATCATTTGCTAAAACTGAAAAATTTGGCGCCTTATCTCCAACTTTTATTTCCTGTCCAAGTAATGTTACTGGTTGATTTTTAAACGTAATGGAAGCCATCGTTATTTTTCCTCCAATTTTATTCAATATGTATAGTATATTTATCATATATTTAGATTTCCTTATTTGCAAAGAAAACGCCTTTTCCCTTGTATGAAAATATAAATAAAAGGTCTGACGTGACAAGTTTATCATAGCGACATTCTGCTTTCTGCCGATAAACTTTCTTTTTTGGTCAGACCTCTTTATATAGAAATACCTATTTTCTGTTATTATTCCAGTCAGTTAAAAATCAAAACTCAATATCTTCTTTATGTTTTGGTGGTTCATTTTGAGCTGAAGAAGATTTTTGACTCCCTTTAGATAACATTTGTTGAATTTTATCTACTGCTTGTGGTGCAATATCAAGTAGTTTTTCATAAAGATGTGTACTTTCATCCAAATGAACCATTTTTACTCCTTGAGAATTGACGATTAAAAAGGCAATTGGCGTTATAGAAACTCCACCGCCACTCCCTCCGCCAAAAGGATGTTTGGTTGCAGCATTTTCGTGCAAAGAATGATTTTCCAATGTAAATTCACTGCCGCCTGCAGCAAAGCCAAAACCAACCTTCGATACTGTAAGAATGACACTTCCATCAGGTGTTTCCACAGGATCACCTATTATTGTGTTTACATCAATCATTTCTTTTAAGTTTTCCATCGCAGTTGTCATTAAGCCTTGAATTGGATGATCTGACATATTCCTTTTCCTCCATCTCTATTACTATTTATTTTTGGACAGACGCAAGTTTATTACTTGATTTAAACTTAGGAAATCCGCCTTTCCAAAATTTTACGATTTTAAATCCTGCTAGCATAGCATTCCCTATACGGAATTGAAACATACACTTAAATAATGTTTCTGATTGTACTCGCTGGAATTGTGGATAGATATTCATTTTAGGCATATTCTCCATTTTCATATAGTGGCTTAATATCCCTATTATTGCCCCTTTAACGGCCCATATCGCACCGGAAATTGTTCCAGTATATGCTGCATCGCCTAACCCAACAATCGTATGCCATTCCACATTCTTAATGGTAACTTTCGATAAAAAATACCGTATAATTCGATGAAAATTAATAACATGCTGCAACAGTTCTTTAGTATTGAAAAGTGAATTCAATACTTCTTCAGCAGAAAATTGTTTTGTCTTTTTATCGCCTTCCTTTTCTGTACCATTTAATTGGTTTTCTTCTTTTATCACAACAGTAGGAGAATTATCATCGATTTTTATTAGGGGAATTTTCTTTTTATATTTTAATAGTCCCATAAAAGCTTTGATTTCTATGGATAAGTCGTCATTATCGTTTGCATGATAGTATTGAACATTTACAGTAAGTTTTGTAAATAAAATGATTAGAAAGAGAATGATAAGTATAAATAGTATAATTAATATAATCTTCATCTACTCCACACCTTTCAACATTTTATTATTGCTTTTTACCGGCAAAAATAAACCTAAAATTTACAGGATATGAAAAAATGTGCAAGCAAAAAGCTCTTCCAATCGATCATAACCAATAGAAGAGCTGGATGTAAATTAAATATGATATTTAGCTACCTTGCATGAACTACTGCAGTATCTGCAAACAAATCATGCAATCCTTGTTTTTTCGGCATAAAAGCCACTAATATATATAGAATCATAATACTAGCAGAAATAAAACGCCCGATCCATTCGCGGAAAAGAACTGTATCCCATGTTAGATGCGCTTTTTTTAATGGTATTACTTTTAACCCAAAAATCATTTTTCCTAATGTTTGTTTTAAGTATTTTGTCATTAGAACAAAATATAAATAAAAAAGAATTGCTGTTGAAATATTAACTGCTGTAAATAGACCTCCTTCATGAAGCGGAAGGTCCAGCCAGCGGCAAACAGGATAAATAAGTATTCGATTTAAGCTGCCAATTATGAGCAAGTCAGCTAAATAAGCCCAAAACCTCATCCAAAATCCTGCATAATGAAACTTAACCTCTTGTGAAACTGGCGCTTCATCTTCCTTATTTAAGGAAGATGCTTCCTTTTCTTCGTCTGTCGTTGCTGCTTCTATATTTTCCATTTGTTTTGGCTGATAAGTTATTTCTTTAGGATCTGAACCATTATTCATCTTTTCCCCTCCTATTCGGCATATAAGTACATTAAACGAGGGGAATTTGTATTGGATGCAAGTTTTAATATATTAACCATCTCTTTATCCTCGCCCATTAATTTTAATTTATTTGCACTCACTCCCAGCATGGAAGCGATCCCTGTGCTATCTGAGTAGCTCACTACTTGAGGATTTTTCAGTTTATAATCTTTTTTCATGTGATCCACTACATCATCAAAGTAGCCAAAATCATCAATTAACTTTAGATCTTTCGCTTGTCTGCCATCATAAATTCTTCCATCAGCGATTTTTTTCACATCCGCTTCTGACATTTCTCGACCATCAGCAATTACTTTAACAAACCCTTCATATGAGTTATTAATCATTTTTTGAAGGATATCTCTTTCCTCTTTCGTCATATCTCTTGTTGGGCTCATAATATCTTTATATGGACCGCTTTTGATGGTTACAAAATCGACTCCATACTTTTCTGCAAGCCCTTTATAATTGTATCCATGCATAATAACACCTAACGAACCAGTTAATGTTTCAGGACTAGCAAATATTTTGTCAGCTGCAGCAGATATATAATAGCCGCCAGATGCTGCCATGGATCCCATTGATATATAAACAGGTTTTTTTGCTTCTTTTTCTATTTCTACAATTTTATCATGTATTTCGGCACTTTCTAAAACTCCACCACCAGGTGAATTTACTTTAATAATAAGCCCTTTTACAGCATTATCATCTTTTATGTAATTTAATTTTTCCATAAAGGATTTATGATTATAGCCGCCTGCTGATAAAAGAGATGTTGCTTCCCCTGTATCTTGGATGGTTCCATCTACTTCCAATACAGCAATCTTCTGGTTTTCATTTCCATCTTTAATTATATTCTCAGTGAAGGCTTCGCTATTTTCATTAAGAAAACCCTCAAATACACTTTCTATATCAGTCGTCATAGCTGTTGATACGATACTTGTAATAATTGAAAACACAAATATCGCTGCAGCAATCCCTAAAGCTGCCCATCGTTTTCCATTCATGTATAAATTCCCTCCTAAATTATCTTCATCAGATTATACGATTATATGGCTAAAATGTTTCAAAAAAGGTGAATTTCGAGTATTTTGTTCATTTTTTCTCTTTTTATTGTGGCTTACCGTATATCTTCTCTATTTTTTTTGCTTCCTAACCTTTTTTATACAAAAAAGAAGCATCCTGTAGAATGCTTCTTTCAAACTGTTGACAAACGCTTGATTTCTTCGTTGCTAGCCTTTCTCGGATGCTCATTACAAGAGAACAGAGGATGAACGACTAAGTACGTCACGTCTTATGACAACGTTGTTCTGACTAACATCCTGTTGCCCGCCTCTTCTCGTCATGAGCTTCATGCCTTGAAATACAAACTATTTCGATCAGTCTGCAGTTTGTGCAAAGGATACTTTGTCTATACTCTGAAAGTTATTTACTGAGAATTTCTGTATGTTTTTTCTGTTTATCAAAAACGTAGGCTAATTTTGTTTTTGATAATGAATAGATGGCAAGAGCTGTCCAGATAAATAAAAAGGCAACTAAATGAGTGGTAGTAAATGCTTCATGAAACAAAAATACACCTAAAATTAATGTTAATGTCGGCGTTAAGTATTGAATGAATCCTAACATAGAAAGTGGAATTCTTTGCGCTCCCTTGGCAAAAAAAAGCAAAGGGACTGCTGTCAATACGCCTGTTAGCATAAGAAGAACATCTACATTTGCTGAAATAGCCAAAAATGCATGGTTTCCCTTCATAAACAGGTAAATAATGTAACAAAGGGCAAATGGCGTTATAAACAATGTTTCTATCGTTAATCCAATTTCTGAATTTAATAGAATCAATTTTTTTGCTAGTCCATATAATCCAAAAGTAAAAGCCAAAGATAAAGCAATCCATGGAAAAGTACCGTGCGAAATCGTTAATATAAGAACCCCGATTGCTGCCAGAGCAAAAGAAATATATTGTGCTTTTGTAAGCTTTTCTTTTAGTACAATCATGCCTAACAACACGCTTACAAGCGGATTGATATAATAGCCCAGACTTGTTTCAATTACTCTATTAGCATTCACTGCCCAAATATAAATAAACCAATTAGCGCTGACAAGAACAGAAGCAAGGAATAAGAAAAATGCTTGTTTTTTATTGGATTTAAACGATTTAAGCGTAGTCAAAACACTTTTCCATTTCCTTGTTGCAAGCACAAGAATCAGCATGAATACAAAGGACCAAAGAACTCTATTTGCCAGTATTTCATCTGCTCCTACACCTTGAAGATACTTCCAATAAATAGGGAATAATCCCCATATTAAATACGCTATTGCTGCAAATACAGCGCCCATTTTCACATCATGTTTTGACATCTAAATCGCTTCTTTCTATTATCGAAATATTCCCAATTATAATCCTAATATTGGATGAAAACAAGCTATAAACAAGAAAAAGATTAGTTCCCACTTAATCCCTAATCTTTTTTCTTGTTTATTTTCTTTAGTTTGAATACATGACAGAACCATCATAAACAATATGTCCACCAATGATAGTTTTTGTTGCTTTTATTGTTTCAATTTCTTTTGTATTGATTTCAAAAATATTTTGATCTATTACGGTAAAATCTGCAGCATATCCTTTTTTAATCATTCCTCGCTCATCTTCTCGGCAAATGGCATAAGCACTTCCTTTTGTATATAAGCATACTGCTTCATATACCGATAACGCTTCCTCCATCATATAGCCCTTTTTGCTAAGATCAAACGTATTTGTTCTTGTTACAGCAGCTTGTATCCCCAACAAAGGGTTTGCTGACTCAATTGGTGCGTCTGAACCACCTGCACAATGCAATCCCTCTTTTAATAATGTATTCCACGCATAACAATATTTCATGCTTTCTTTTCCCAGTCGATCTATTACCCATGGAAAATCAGAAGTTACAAAACATGGCTGAATATCTAATATAACCGGCAATTCTTTTACTCGTTGAAGCAAATCTTCGCGAAGCATGGTTGCATGGATTAATCGATCTCTGCCAAATCCCTGCAATGGATGCTTCTCTAGTGCATTTAATACCATATCAAATGCAGCATCCCCAATTGCATGTACTGCTACAGGCATTTCTTTTTTCCGTGCAGCTTGCACTAGCTCATTTAATTGCTCTTGTGTAAAAATACACACACCATTTGTCGTAGGATCATCATGATATGGTTTGCTTAAAAATGCTGTTCTCCCTCCAAACGCACCGTCAGCAAAAATTTTCATTGCACCAAACTCTACCCAGTCTCCACCGTTTAAATATTTCCCTCCTGCATGTACCATTTCAGAAAAAACTTCATGATGCACTAATAAATGCGCACGAAAAAGAAACCCTTCTTCCTCGATTACTTTTTTAAATGCACAAAAAGTGCCTTTATATCCATGGTAATAATGTAAATCTTCTGTATGAGCCCCAGTTAGTCCTAGACGGTATGCATCCTTTATCCCTTCTTTTAAAGCACTTTCTACATATTCATCTGTTGCTGTCGGCAAATGGTCTTTCACAAGTTCCTGTGCTTGATCTTTGAATATGCCTGTTATTTCCCCTTTTTCGTCTCTTTCAATTAATCCCCCAAATGGTACTGGAGTTTTTTCATCTACCTCTGATATCTGTAACGCTTTGGAATTTACTGCAATAGCATGCTTGCAAATTCTATTTAACAAAACAGGATGATTTGGAATCTTCTCATCTATTTCCTTTTTGTTTAATGGCTGCTTTTCTTTCCATAAATTTTCATTCCATCCATCACCAATTATCCAATTTCCTTCTTGAATATCTTTGGAAAAATCAGCTACTTTTTGTAGAGCTTCCTCCTTTGATGAGCATGTTGAAAGATCTAGTCGGAGGAGCTTTTCACCATGACCGATAAGATGCATGTGACTGTCCACAAAACCAGGAAGCAATGTATCACCATGCAAATTAATGCGATTTCTTATTGAATCTTGATACTTTTTCTCGAGCAATGATTTTTCACCATAATCCAATATGGTAGAATTCTCAAAGTAGATTGCTTCTACTTTATGTCCTTCTTCCTGTAGCGTATATATATTTCCACCAAAAATAATTGTTCCCATATTATCCTCCTGAGTGTAGAAAAGCGTTAGAGTCTTCTTCAACGCCGTTCAGACTGGCGATTAAATGCGCAGTTAATGAAAAATCGACTAACTTTGCCAATGCCTTGTGTCTTCGTTGATTGACTTGCATCCTTCAAGTTTGATGCAACATCGATTGATTGACTCTCATCCTTCGAGCCTGTGGCGAATGCGGCACTTGTACAGGTGTACATCGAAGCTAGACTGTTATTAAAACTTTTAAATTTTGTATTAAAAAAATAAGCAGGTATTGTATATATTAATGATACATCCTGCTTATTCCTTTATTTTCGGCTGATTTTTTTAATTAAGCTTTGGTGGCTTTATTTTTTCTTTCGTTATCTCTTAATTCTACTCGACGTGTTTTGCCTGAAGTCGTTTTTGGAAGCTCTTTTATAAATTCTATTTTTCTTGGGTATTTGTATGGAGCAGTTAATTTTTTCACATGTGTTTTAAGTTCTTTTTTTAAGTCCTCAGTTCCTTCTATTCCGTCTCTTAAAACAACAAAAGCTTTGACAATATTTCCTCGAACGGGATCTGGACTAGCAACAACTGCACACTCTTTAACAGCTGCATGCTTTACTAAAGCATCTTCTACTTCAAATGGTCCAATAGTATAGCCTGAGCTGATAATAATATCATCACTGCGGCCTTCAAACCAAAAATATCCGTCCTCATCTTTTTTTGCACGGTCTCCAGTAACGTAGTACTCTCCCCTAAATTGGTTTTTTGTTCTTTCTGGCTCTTTAAAATATTCTTTAAATAGTGCTGGTGTCGATTTATGTACAGCGATATCACCAATTTCTCCTACCGAACAAATTTCTCCATCCTCATTAATAATTTCGACTATATTTCCTGGCGTAGGTTTGCCCATTGAACCAGGTCGAAGATCGACTCCTTTTGTAATGCCCAATAAAAGCGTATTTTCTGTTTGTCCATACCCATCTCGAACATCTAAGTTAAAGTATTTTTTGAAAATATCAATGACTTCTCGGTTTAATGGTTCTCCTGCAGATACAGCACTTCTTAAATTTGTTAATTGGTATGAACCGATATTATCCACTTTTGCCATTAAACGATATTCTGTAGGTGTACAACAAAGAACATTCACTTCATATTTTTCCAAAAGATGCAAATATTTAGAAGGATTAAATCTGCCATGATAAACAAGTCCGGTAGCACCAGATCCTAAAACAGATAATAGAGGGCTCCACACCCATTTCTGCCATCCAGGACCGGCTGTTGCCCATACTAAGTCACCTTCTTCGATGCATAACCAGTTTGGTGCAGCAGTACGCAAATGAGCATATGCCCATCCATGTGTATGCACCACCCCTTTTGGGTTTCCTGTTGTACCCGAAGTATAGGAAATAAATGCAGTATCCGTTTTTTCGGTTTCACAAATAGCTAATTCCTCAGAAGCAGACTCAGCCTTTTCATCTAAGTATTCCCATCCTTCTGCTGCATTTCCCAAAACAAATCGTTTAATAGAGTGCACTTCTTCGATTTTTGCAATTTCATCTATGTATGGATAATAACTAATAATCGCTTTTACCTCGCCATGACTGATTCGATATTGCAGATCTTTTGCCCGCAGCATTTCAGAACTTGGAAGAAGAGTTAACCCTAATTTAAGGGCTGCTATATAAACTTGATATGCTTCTACCAATCGTGGAACGATAACTAAAACGACATCCCCTTTTTGCAAACCTGAATCTTTTAAAACATTGCCCATTTGATTCGACAGTTTTAATAATTTGGAATAGGTAATTTCCTTTGTCTGCCCTTCCTCGTTCTCCCATTTTAATGCCACTTTATCCGGTTCCTCAGCGAACTTTTCAATCTCAGATACAAAGTTATAATGGTTTGGTGCTAATAATTCTTCTCGACTCATTTTTTCTCCCCCTAATAGGCTATAAAAATCACTTTAGTCATTATACTATTTACAGGTTATTTTTAAAAATATTTACTCAAACTTCGCAAAGTGAATGATGAAGAGACAGCTTGTTAAAACAAAGTTTTACTACTGTTTTTTAAAGGTTTGTTGTTTGAAAATAAATCTAAATAAGAAGCACGGAGCAGCCTGAATACACGAAGACTCCTATGGGATTAGCAAGACAGCCGAGACCCCGCAGGAGCAAGGCGACGAGGAGGCTCACCGCTCGCCCCACGGAAAGCGAAGTGTATTCAGGCTGTGGATTACATAACAACAAACTATGCGAAAAAAGCCTTTCTAAAAGATGGATGTTTTTACTAGATTCAACGACGCAGCCAATTGATAAAGTGAACCTTTCCATCAGTGGGGGTTTTACTGCCCATTTAAAAAGGAGCAAGGCATCCGCCTTGCTCCTTGTAGCCATTATATATAATTATTTTGAAAAACCACCAAGTTGTTGTTCAGCCATTTGAACTAAACGTTTAGTGATCTCTCCACCAACTGAACCGTTAGCACGAGAAGTTGTTTCAGCACCAAGGCTTACTCCAAATTCAGTAGCGATTTCATATTTCATTTGATCTAAAGCTTGAGAAACACCAGGAACTACTAATTGATTTGAGCTGTTGTTTGCCATGTGTATCACCTCCTTGTGATAATAGAATGTGTAATACACATGGTCTTCATTCGCAATTTTTAATGGTAATTCTTCACAATATAACAGGCGTATTTATCCAAAAATATTTTAGAAACAAATGAATTCAAATCTTTGCATCAAGTTTTCCATTTAAAACAAAGAATCCATAGTATCAGCTGAGTTCAATATTATATCTCTTTTTAAAATGATTGTTTCCGTCTTTTCTACCGCTTCTTTTATCATTGGTTCAAAATCAACAAAGCTTTCATAATATTGAACCTTTTCTTTTTTCGGTTTTGTTTTTGGAGATGAAGGCACAAACACAGTACAACAGTCTTCATATGGCCGAATTGAAATATCATGTGTTTCTATGTTTTTGGCGATATCTATAATATCCGTTTTATCTACTGCAATAAGTGGCCGTAATATAGGCGTATTCGTTACATCATTTATCGCATGCATGCTTTCCAATGTTTGACTGGCAACTTGCCCTAGGCTTTCACCTGTTACTATAGCAAGCGCTTCTTGCCTTTTGCTTAACTCATCTGTTATCCTTAGCATCAGCCTTCTTGTTGCTGTCATTGTATAGTTCTCAGGAATCTGCTTATGAATTAATTGCTGAATTTCAGTAAATGGGACAATATGCAAAACGAAATGTCCACCATTCATATTAGCTAGTTTGCTGGAAAGATCTATTACTTTTTGTTTTGCCCTTTCACTTGTGAAGGGAGGGCTGAAAAAATGTACACCTTCAAGCTCCAACCCTCGCTTCATTGTCAAATAGCCGGCCACTGGGCTATCTAGGCCACCGGAAAGCATCAGCATTGCTTTGCCGCTTGTTCCTGCCGGCAGTCCACCAGCACCTGCTATATTCTCACAAGATAAATATACTGCTTCACTTCGTACTTCTATTTGAACATTAATAACTGGATTTTTTACATCTACTTTTAATCCAGGAATATTTTTCAATAAATGTGAGCCAAATAAATAATTAATTTCTCCAGTATCTAAAGAAAAAGATTTATCTGCTCTTCTAGCACTTATCTTAAATGTGTCTCCTTCGTTGTAAATAGAAGAAACCATATTCAGAGCAGCTTCTTTTATCGTATCAATCTCCCGCTCCAGTTTCATTGCTGGACTAAATGATTGAATTCCAAAAATATTTTTTAATAAAGGGATTATTTCTTCAGGACTTTCCCCATTTAAAAGGACATACATTCTTTCTCTTTTTGCTTCGATTTTCGTATTTGGAAAATGAACTAATGCCTTTTGAATTGTTTTTCTTAATTTGTCTACAAATATTTTTCTGTTGCGTCCTTTTGTAGAAAGTTCCCCATAACGAATCAGTATGCGATCATAATTCATTTATTTTAATACACCTCTTAACCATTTTATTGTTTCAGCTATTGTATGAATAGTTGTTTTCATCTCTTCCATTGTATTGTCATAACATAAGCTTATTCGAAAGGAGCTTTCTGCCGCGTTTGAAGAAATTCCCATACCAAGTAATGTTTTGCTTGCCTTATTTGTCTTAGAAGAACATGCACTAGTGGTTGATATAAAAATATTCTTTTCTTCTAATGCATGGACAAACACTTCTGCCTTTATGCCGAATATAGAAAAATTAATAATATGCGGAACACTATTATCAGGCGAATGAATTACTACATCATCCATCCTTTGCAGCTGCTTCCGTAAATATTGGTTTAACTGTATCATCCTATCTGCTTTTTCTCGCTGATTTTGCAATTGCAATCTTAGTGCTTTCGCAGTGGATACAGCTCCAGGTACATTTTCTGTTCCACTTCGAAGATTTCCCTCTTGTCCTCCACCAGCCAATAAAGGAGCAAGAATTAACCCTTGCCTAATATATAAAACACCGTTTCCTTTTAATCCATGAAATTTATGAGCGGAAATGGTATATAAGTCAATATTCGCTTCCTTAATGGACAACTCAGTTTTACCAATTCCTTGAACTCCATCTACATGGAACAAAATAGTTGAATCGTGTTTTTTTATCATTTCTCCTATTTTCAGAATAGGCTGAATAGAGCCAACTTCATTATTAACATGCATGATCGACACCATAATAGTATCTTTTTGAATATTTTTTCTTATTTCTTCAAGAGATACAAAACCATGCTCATCCACTGGAATATAAGTAATGGAAAATCCATCTTCTTCTAACTGCTCAAGCACTTTATGCACCGAGTCATGTTCAATTGCTGATGCAATGATATGTTTTCCTCTTTTTTTATATAAATGAGCAGTACCCTTTAAAGCAAAATTATTACCTTCCGTACCACCTGAAGTAAAATATATTTCATTGCTCTTTACATGAAGCAGGTCGGCTATTTGCTTTCGAGCCTGAAAAAGAAGGGTTTCCGCTTGTCCACCAATTGAATGCAAGGAAGATGGATTGCCAAAATAATCAGCTGCAACGGTCGTATAGGACTTTAATACTTCTGGAAATGGCTTTGTCGTCGCACTATTATCTAAATATATCATAAGCCTGCCTCCCCTTTCCTTTATACTCGCCAACTTTAAATCCTACCACAGGATGTAGTTTTTGAAAATAATATGAAAAATTCTTTCTACGTTAGGAGAAGGAATACCCCACTCCAATCTTCGCTCGTAATCCATTTTCATAAAAAAAGAGAGTATCTACTTTCGTAGTATCTCCCCTCATGCTATTTTAGCACTCAATTTTCAACCTTATTTCCATCCTGCCTGATTCTATACATAGCTTCTTCAACTGTCAGCTTTGTCTTTAACAGCATGCAGCTGGTTAACTATATTGATTTTCTTTTTCCGTTTGTTCAGTAATCCATGCTTCCAAACGTTTTATACTTCCTGGCTCCACTTCTTCAATTGCTGCAGCCGCCTGTTCGAGTGCTTCTTTATATTGGTAATTCCTAAAAGCAGCTTCCGCTTCATTTAAACTTCTTGCAACTTTCAAATATTTGCTGCGGTATCTGTTGCCATATTGAATTATTTTCTCCGCTAATAAAACGGTTTCTACTAATTCATACGTTGCATGAATTAAAGAAGACACACTACTTTCTGCCGTCTCCAAAAAAGTATGTACCGTTGGAATGTCAAGCGGGGCTTCTTCCAATACTGCTTTAACTTTTGCTATACTATCTTTTGCTTCATTTACTAAATGATTATAGTCGTTTGTCACTCCAGGCAAATTGCTGTTTGTAACCATTCGTATAGACTTGCTGATATCCTTGCTTAACGCTTGTATTTTTTCATGTGCCGCAACTTCATCTTTTCTTAATGCATGCAGCTTATCAAATAAAACTATCTGTTCTTCTGATATACTTTCAAGCTGCTCTTTCAGCATCTTTAATTCTCCGCTTAAAACGGTGTGTGCTGCCGCTTCATTTAACAGGTTATGTTCTAAGACATCGTATTGTTTGTATAAATGTTTTATTCTTTTTTCAAGCTTATACTGCAGCTCCACATCTTCACTGTTTAAATGATAACTTCTTTGAAGCAATCCAAGCTCCGTCTGTAAACGGTCATTCGCTTCATTGATACTACCTAATATTTCCTTTGCAGGAGCTAAATTTTTATTCCAATAATTTTTTGCTATTACTTCTTTTTCCAGTAAATCATATAATACATCTAATCTTTCCTGGATCTCTGCTATAGTGGATTGGATTTTTTCAACATGTCCCTCACGCAGGTAGTTATTGCATGATTCAAGCTCTTTCTCCAATTCCTCCACTTCTGTTTCTAATTGAATATGCTCCAGGATAAACCCTTGTTGAAGCATTTCATTATAGCCATCTTTTAACTCATTAATCTGCTCAGGCAATTTTGACTGGCATTCAATTAATAAAGGGGGAATATGCTCAATTAATGAACGAATATGTAAAACCAGCTCTTCGGTTTTTAATACAGTCTCTCTTGCTTTTAAATAATCTCCATTATTTGTTCTTTCATCATATTCATTTAATAGGTTGGCAACATCTTTTAACATTGCATCTAATTTCTTTTCCGTCTCTCCAAAAGTATGTCTATGCGCTAATAGTGTTTTTTTGCTTTCTCTATAGGCTTCCTGAAGTGCTTCTACCTCTGTTCGGTTTTTTTCTTCACTGCCGACAAGATTATTTAATTCCTCCAGCATTGTTTCAATTATTTTTTCCATTTTATCCATTTTCTGCCTAATTATACTTTGCTTCTGTTTTGCTTTTTTGAATTTATATTTATCAATAAATTCTTCTGTATCAAAAAGCATCTCTTCCACATCCGGCAATTGTACGGTAACAATGTCATCCCATTTTGCTCTCCAGCTCTCAAACAATTCTTCAGTTTGTCCGATCATATTTAATTGTTTTACTTTGGATAACTCTTCCAGCACTGGCCGATTCAATATATCAATCTTCCAAGATTCCAATTCATCCACCATTCCATAGTATTTCCGTTTAATAAAATATCCAGACACGAATAGGCATATAATAATGACTACTCCTCCGATTATGTAATTCATTTGAAGCCCCCTGTTCTAACACCGACCATTTTATTATTCATCTATATTAAAATGTTTGTTCAAAAAGTTAACAAATTAGAAGCAAGAAGGTCGAGGCGGCGTAGCTTTGAGCAACGGAACGGACTACCACAGGAAGTGGTGACTTCAACGTTGCTCACAGGACGTGAGCGTTTTTAGTTGAAGAACCTATGACAATACGTGAGTAAAGCAAGCCAACGAAGAGATTCGACGCTTATTATTTGGTGACTTTTTAAACATTCCCCTTAAAGTATGTAAAGTTGTTTTCATTTGTATTTATGATACCATGTAACCGACATTTTTTGACTATTAATTTGCTATTTTTTAAAGAATTTAAGTGATTTTTTTTGCTTATGATGCAAATTCATTTTTTCAAAAGAAAAAATGAAGACATCTCCCTTTTTTCTTGTAAAATAGAAAGTAATTAATGAGGGAGATTTTTATGTTCCCGCCAATTAGAAAGGAAGATTTGTTTTATGTTAAAAAAAGATGGTCATATCCATACTTCTTTTTGCCCCCATGGGACAAAAGATGTATTAGCTGATTATATTGAAAAAGCCATTTCATTAGGGTTTAAGGAGATAACTTTTACAGAACATGCTCCTCTTCCTGCAGGATTTGTGGATACCACTCCTACTAAAGACAGCAGTATGTCCCTTGAAAAATTGCCTTATTATATCGCTGAGGTAGAGGCTGCAAAAGATTCATATAAGGAAAAGATTAAAGTAAATGTTGGACTAGAGCTTGATTATATTGAGGGCTATGAAAAAGAAATAAGAAGCTTTTTATCCATCTGGGGAGAAAAACTAGACGATGGTATACTCAGCGTCCACTTTCTAAAACATGAAAACGGTTATGATTGTGTAGATTATAGTCCTGATTTATTTGCTGAAATGATACAACGCTACGGAAGTGTAGAAGCTATTTATGACTGCTATTTTAAAACCGTTGAAAAATCGCTGACAGCAGATCTAGGTCCTTTTAAACCAAAACGAATTGGCCATATAACACTTGTACATAAATTCCAGAAGAAATTCCCTGTCATGAAAGAATATCATCACACCATCAGTGCTTTATTAGCTAATATAAAACAGCAGAATTATGAACTGGACTATAATGGCGCTGGTATAAATAAGCCTTTATGCAAGGAGCCTTATCCGCCTAATTGGATTATTCAAGAAGCAAAACATCTGGATATACCATTAATTTATGGATCGGATGCTCACCAAGTAAAGGACTTAGGACAAGGATGGGATCAGATGTTAGGAAATGGATAAGGATTCTTTATCCAAACAGATTACTTCATCAATCCATTTGTTAATTTCCCCTAAATATTTTGTGATAAAATAAGATTCATGCAAAAAGACATGCAATACTTCTGTTAAGTAGTTCGCATGAAGAAATGGCATGGATAAAAAACTTTTAAGCTGAATAATGCTATATGAAATGGTTTGTTTTTTAAATTCTTTTTTTCGCATGCCTTCTTCTAAAATTTTTGTAAAATAAAAACGCTCTTTCACATAATAGGTTGACATGATTTCACGGACTACTTGCGAGTCAATGGAAACTTCTCTTAATACAAACCTTGTTAAATGAGGATGCGAGCACTGAAAATCAATAATGGCTTCCACTACATTTTTTAATCGTTCTGTAGCACTGAATAAAACCAAGGAATAACTATGTTCCATTATTTCCATATATTTTTCAAAATAGCTTGTAAAACAATATTCTAACAAGCCGTGTTTTCCTTTAAAATAATAAGAAATATTGGCAATATTTACATTTGCATGACCAGCAATTTCTCTTATAGATGTTCCATCATAGCCATTTCGATTAAATAAAGTTATTGCGGATTCCATTATGGCTTCCTTTGGACTTTTTTTCATGTTTGCTCCCTCTTTTCTCTTGCTATAAAGTTAGATATATGCTTGAATTATTAAATCTTCATACCTCAAGAAGTTATAAGCTTTTTCGAAAAGAATTAATCTGTATCAGTGTATAAGTTCTACAAAAACTTTTTTCTGTTCTATATTAATTTCTTGCTAGATTCAGACAATCCTTCAAAAGAATCTCGACAAAGTATCTTCTGTTTCAGCGTTTTTTGCTAAAAATGTGTTTAGTTAATGAAGAAAGTTAGGTGTTTATCATGTTTAAAGTCGAATCATATAAAGGTGATCGAGAAGATCAATATCAATTAACAATAAAACAATTGCGAGCCCTTCTTGAAGGAGAAAGCAATGCTATTGCCAATCTTTCTAATGCAGCTGCGCTATTAAATCAATTTTTAGACCGAATTAACTGGGTTGGCTTTTATTTAGTGGAAGATGAAGAGCTGGTACTTGGACCTTTCCAAGGTTTGCCGGCATGTGTTCGGATTCCATTTGGAAGAGGTGTTTGTGGAACCGCTGCAGAAAAGAAAAAAACAATTCGTGTAGAAGATGTACATCAATTTCCTGGTCATATTGCCTGTGATGCTGCCTCCGAATCAGAAATTGTGATACCTATTTTAAAAGATGGATCATTAATCGGTGTTCTTGATATAGATTCTCCTGAAAAAAACCGTTTTGACGAAATAGATGAAAAATATTTACAGCTTTTTGTAGATGCTTTAGTTGATTTTCTAAAATAAAGAATAATATATTTTCATCCCACTCTTAACGGGCAGTAAGCCCCCCACCTCGGGGATGCCGAGAAATCAAGGAAGCTAGGTGGGGGATAACTGCCCGTAAAGGTCCGATAAGTGCAACTAACCATCAGTGGGGGATGCGGCAACCCCCCACTGATGGAAGTTTACTTTATTTGATATGCTTTAGTTTTCCATCTACCTAAAACAAGTCTAATTCCAACTGGAATTAGACTTGTTTATATTATGTGGTTTGGTTATTCGCTGACAAGATACCTATCCTGAACTACAATTCTATCCTTCCCTGTTTCCTTCGCCACATACAGTGCTTTATCCGCCCGTTTAAAAATAGCATTATAATTATCCTCCTGCTCTTTATTCCAATAGGATACACCACATGAAATAGTGACAGATGGAGAGGAAGTTTCTCTCACTTTCGATACAAGTCTTTCAGCAATAATAATTCCTGCAGAAAGGGGAACCTTTGGCAAATAGATGGCTAATTCCTCACCGCCCCATCTAGCTCCAATATCAGTGCCTCTTATATTATCCATTATGATATTGGCTACATGAATAATTATTTCGTCTCCTACCTGATGACCGTATGTATCATTTACCGCTTTAAAATCATCAATATCAATAAGAATGAATGTTCCTTCTTTGTCTTTTTTTAAAGAATAATGAATTTTTTCATCAAGAAAATTTCTCGAGAATAATTTTGTGAGATGATCGGTTACAACTAATTTTTCTAATTCTTCTCTTAACATGGAATTAGTTAATGCCAATGTAGAATGATGTATTAATGATTGCAATAACTTAAATGTATCAAATGAAAAGTGATAGGCTTCCGGATGCATAACGATAGAAAACCCTTTTAACGTACCTGTTTGCATCATCGGCACAGCCATAATGGATTTATACTTTACGTCTTCCTTTGCTTCAATAAAAAAATCACCTAAAAACAAAGAATCTTTTTCCTCTTTAATTTTTTGTTTGAAATATCGAATATATTTTGCCGCTTCCCTTGTATGAAAAAAGGCAGTACTTCCAGCTAGTACAGTTGTAGCACTTGACTCTGAAGAAAAAAGGATAAAGCCTACTTCATCTGCATCAAAACTTGATGATATTCTTTCAGACATATATGTCATCATCTCTGTTAAACGTAAGTTAGAATTTAAACGATGTGAAGTCTCATTAATCAACTGTAAATCTGAAACTAACTTTTTAGATTGTTGATATAACTGTGCATTTTCTAATGCACCGCCTGCTGTATTTGCTAATAATGTAATAAATTCCACTTCATTTTTCGGAAAATTTAATGTGTTGGGTGCAATAACTTGCAGCACACCATAAACTCCTTGTTTCCCTTTTAAAGGGGCGTAGAGAATCGATCTTCTTTCTTCTTTAGAGTTTTCAAATTGAATAAATCCTGTAACATATGCTTGCATGGCAGAAATATTTTCACTGTCATATTCTAAATCCTTTATTGGCAAGTCACTATGACTATTATTGTCATGAGAGAGGAGCAGATAGTACGTAAACGTTGGATAGACTTCCTGCAGTGTATAAATGATTTCACCAAGTATCCCTTCCATATTCATAGAAGAATGGAACTTTTCCGTAACTCGGAATAATTGTCTGTACCTTTTTTCTTCTAAAACAATCTTTATTAAACTTTGCACTTTATAAAGAAAAAAACTACTTTCCCTGATTAGCACTTCCAACAATTTATCACTATATTTATCTTCTAATGATTCCTTATTTGTCTTTATAATGAAAAAATTTTGCACATCATTTTGCTTTTTTAAAGGCAATAATAAATCATAGCCTCTAAGTACTTCTATAGAATTTGGTTTCCGATGAACCTTTTGACTTGCCAGCAAATTTTTCATTTCCATTGTATTAGGAAGAATAGGATAATCATTAGAAACTGCAGTCGATGCTTCTACCATCCAATGATCGTTCCATTCTTTGCAGCTAAATAAAGCTACCTCATTTACATTTAATACATTTTTTATGATAGATAACATTTCAGAAAGCAATTGTTCATAGTTTAAATTGTGACTTTCCGAATCAACAATATCAAAAAAGCGACTTTTTATTTTTAAAATTATTTGGTGGCCTAGCATGTCCATCTATTCATCACCTAATTCACCTTACTATTTGAATCAAATTTTTTTACCTATTATATTTCCTATTCAGAAATGTCATGGAACGCTATTAGCGAAGGCATGCTGTTTCTGCGAACAATTAGATCGTTCACTGGAAAAAAATTTTTACGTTCTTATTTGATTTATCCAGATACATTTTAGCATCTGTTGAAGCTTCTTGTTATGGAACTTTGAAAACGCGTTTCTATAATATATGTATTTCTTTTCCCTGTGGCAGGAAACATTCCTTAACAGGATCTGGTTATAACCATAACCTTGTCTTCCATGAATTTTTCCAAGTAGAAAATGCAACTAGTTATTCTGAAAACACCTAAGTTTTTATGTTAAATCCTCAAAAATTGAAATTTAAAAATTGCTGAATTCGAAGTTGTATTCATTTAATCGAAAGGGGATTTTTTTCTATCCAATGAAATGAATGTTGTTTTTCTATCATATGCACACTGAAGGAGTAATTAGGAAGAACTTCCTGTTATATGGTTCCATAAGAAATAAGTGCTTCTGTAAAAACATCTAGGTGAAAGAGTAAAATGGAAAGAAAATAATCTAAATCTTATAAAAAAATAATAGTTTTATTATAGCATATGGTAAGAAAATCGGGTTAAAAAATAATTTTTTTTTCATCCATCTCTAAGTTTTTGTACAAAGAAACGAACATTTGGAAAAAACTATACTTGACTTTTCATTATATAAAAACATATAATATTCTTTGTGTAAAATATTGCAGCATATGTTAAAAGCTTTTTGTTTCATTTTGTTCCTCAATTTATTGATTGATGGTGTATTGTGTAACCCTTGGCTGCTAGGGCGAAGGTACATGAAGATAAAATGGACATGAATGCTGTTGCATCTGTTTTTATTTTACCAAATAAAAACATGAAGGAGGAGTCAATTATGGCTCGATATACAGGTCCAAGCTGGAAACTGTCCCGCCGTTTAGGCATTTCATTAAGTGGTACTGGTAAGGAGTTAGATAAACGCCCTTACGCACCAGGACAACATGGTCCAAACCAACGTAAAAAATTATCAGAATACGGTTTACAATTACAAGAAAAACAAAAATTACGTCATATGTATGGTGTAAATGAGCGCCAATTCCGTAATTTATTTGATATCGCTGGCAAAATGCCAGGTAAACATGGTGAAAACTTCATGGCACTTTTAGAAACTCGCCTTGATAACGTTGTTTACCGTTTAGGATTTGCTCGCACTCGTCGTCAAGCACGTCAGCTTGTAAACCATGGCCACATTTTAGTTGATGGATCTCGTGTTGATATCCCATCATACCGTTTAAAAGCTGGTCAAACAATCACTTTACGTGAAAAATCTCTTAACCTAGATGTTGTAAAAGAAGCAGTAGAAGTAAATAACTTCGTACCTGATTTCTTAACATTTGATGCTGATAAATTAGAAGGTTCATTTACTCGTTTACCTGAACGTTCTGAATTGCCAGCAGAAATTAACGAAGCTCTTATCGTTGAGTTCTACTCTCGTTAATAGAAACTTTGTTAATAATATGAATAAAAGCCTGGAAACTTTTGGTTTCCAGGCTTTTATTCTTCAACTTACTTTTTTTCCAATCTATCTTTTTGCAGCGGTATATCTTTTCCTGCCACATTTTCCATCACTCCGTCAATTGTACCTACTGTCATTGTATCACTGGCTTGTTCATGAGTTTGTGCAAACCCCTTTGATACTTCATCACTTTTATGATAATCTTTTGCACTGTAGATTCTTCCGGCTACATTCGTATTGTTAGTTTCATTTTTTTCCATATTTTACACCTCCCGTTTATTACCTCAAATAAACACAACTTATTTTGTTTTTTATATAGTGGAATAATTCTAAAAAAATGACATTACATCTATTTACCATCTAAAACAAAATAATGCCCTTCTGAATAGCGTATTTTGACGCTATTCAGAAGGGCATTTCCAATTTCTATAAAGTTAACAGTTCGTCTTTTAACATTTTAAATTTGCATTATTTAATATTTGATTAAAAAGTATTTTTTCTTACCTCGGCGAACAACTGTAAACTGGTCTTCAATACGATCCTCTGCTGTTAAAATATAATCCAACGCTTGTTTGCGTTCTCCATTAATATAAACAGCTCCATTTGTTACATCTTCTCTGGATTGACGTTTAGAAGAGACGATACCTGCTGCTACAAGCAAATCGACTAAAACAACGTCTCCTTCTTTATGCTCATATGTTGGTACATCTTTAAAACCTTGTTTAATTTCTTCAGCAGTCAAATTTTTGATATCCCCGCTGAATAAGGCTTCCGTTATTTTTTGAGCCTGTTCTAGTGCAGACTCTCCATGAATTAATTTTGTCATCTCTTCAGCTAATCTTTTTTGAGCTTTGCGTAAATGCGGTGCTTCTATAACAGTAGCTTCTAATTCTTCAATCTCTTCTTTTGATAAGAAAGTAAAGAATTTTAAGTATTTCACAACGTCAGCATCTGCTGTGTTGATCCAAAATTGATAAAATTCATACGGTGTTGTTTTTTCAGGGTCTAGCCATATAGCTCCACTTTCCGTTTTGCCGAATTTAGTGCCATCTGCTTTTGTTACAAGCGGAATCGTAAATCCGTATGCTTTTGCCCCCTCTGGCATCGTTTTTCTAATTAGCTCTAATCCACTTGTAATATTGCCCCATTGGTCACTTCCGCCAATTTGCAGCTTACAATCATGATTTTTATATAAATGCATGAAATCTATCGCCTGAAGAATGGTATATGTGAACTCTGTAAAGGAAATGCCAGTTTCTAAACGGGACGCAATTGTATCTTTGGCCAACATATAGTTAATGCCGATATGCTTTCCATAATCACGTAAAAACGTTACGATATCCATTGACCCTGCCCAGTCATAGTTATTTACCATTACAGCGCCATTTTTCCCTTCAAAATCAAAAATTCTTTCTAATTGCCCCTGTAAACACTTTACATTATGTCCAATGACATCAAGCGTCTGCAATTTCCTTTCTTCACTTTTTCCGCTTGGGTCTCCAATCAGTCCAGTAGCTCCTCCTACTAGCACAATCGGACGATGTCCAGCATTTTGAAAGCGTCTTAATGTAAGAAATGGCAAAAGATGTCCGATATGCATACTGTCCGCTGTTGGATCTACTCCACAGTACAGCGAAGTCATACCTGAATTCAGTTGTTCCTTTAAGCCTTCCTCATCTGTTTGTTGATATACAATGCCTCTCCAGTGCAAATCTTCTAATAAATTCATTTTATTTTCCTCCAGTATGTGAAGTAGCGTATTTTTCTCATTGCTATATTATCGTTATTTTATCCACTGGAAAATAATTTCTCCAAACAACAAAAAGCCCCTGCATCTACATGCAGGGACGCCAATAAGCGCGGTACCACCCTAATTGAGAAATAAATTTTCTCCACTTAAAAAGATAACGGCATATCCCGTTCACTGCTACTATTAAAAAAAGTTCCCAGTGAATGCTCAAGGAGGTAATTCATTCTTTTATTTATGCCATTTTCCACCAACCAACGGCTCTCTAAAATAGTGATAAAAGAACTACTTATTCCTGTCAACACAATAACGAATCCATATATAGTTGACTTATTTTTATCATAAAAACCAGATATATGTCAAATGCTTTTGCGAAAAGAATCGAATTCCCCTTCTCCTTTATGCTATAATGTATGTGATTTTAGGGGGATTGATACGAATGAATACTAAACAGAAGTGGAATAATTTTGTAGAGTTATTCTTAAACTTCTTTCGGGATAAAAAAACAGTCAAAGGTGCACGTCTTACATATGAAGTAACGTGGAATATTGTTTTACTATTTATTATTATCCTATTAATTGGCGGAGGATTTGCTGCCGGTATAGGAGCGGGCTATTTTGCCTCTTTAGTAAAGGATGAACCGATTCGTTCATATAAAACAATGAAAAAAGAAATTTACAATTACGAAGAGACATCTGAATTATATTTTGCCGACAATGTTTACTTAGGAAAACTGCCGACAGATTTGGAAAGAGAAGAAGTAAAAATAAAAGATGTTTCTCCATTTTTAATTAATGCCGTTGTGGCTACAGAAGATCAATATTTTTATGAACATGATGGAGTAGTTCCTAAATCCATTATGCGCGCCTTATTCCAAGAAGTAGCAAATACTTCGAGCCAGTCTGGAGGAAGCACTTTAACACAGCAGCTTATAAAAAACCAAATATTAACGAATGAAGTTTCATTCGAACGAAAAGCAAAAGAAATTTTACTTGCTCTTCGATTGGAAAAGTTTTTTGATAAGCCAGAAATTTTAGAAGCATACTTAAACGTTTCTACATTTGGAAGAAATTCATCTGGCCGTAATATTGCTGGTGTACAAGCCGCAGCTAATGGCATATTTGGTGTAGATGTTAAGAAGCTGACCTTGCCTCAAGCAGCATTTATTGCCGGATTGCCACAAAGTCCATTCGGATATACTCCTTTTACACAAGATGGAAAAGTAAAGAAAAATTTAGATCCAGGTTTATCTAGGATGAAAACCGTCTTAAAAAGAATGTATGATCAAGAAAAAATCACAAAAAAAGAATATGAAAAAGCAATCAATTATAATATCGCAAAGGATTTTATTTCACCTAAAGACAGTCCTATTCAAAAATATCCATGGCTAACTTATGAAATACAAAAAAGATCGGTTGAGATAATAGCAGAAATGCTCGCAAAAGAGGATGGGTACAAGAAAAAAGATTTAGACAAGGATGCTATTTTACGAGAACAATATACAACTCTTGCTGATCGTCAAATTCATCAAAACGGCTATGAGATACACAGCACTATTAATAAGAAAATTTACGATAAAATGCAAACTGTTGCAAAGAATTTCCCATACTATGGGACAGACAAAAATCAATTGGTTAAAGATCCGGCATCAGGCAAAATGATAACCAAAGCAGAACAAGTTGAAACAGGTGCTGTTTTAATTGAAAACAAAACAGGCAAAATAATCAGCTTCGTTGGAGGGCGGAATCATAAACGTGAAGCAACGAATCACGCAACCAGCTCTACTCGTCCAAATGGTTCCACTATGAAGCCATTGCTTGTTTATGCACCTTCCATTGAATTGGGAACATTATCTCCTGGATCGGTCTTGCCAGATGTTCCGCTGCGTTTAAATCCAGCTGCAAGCAGACCATGGCCATTAAACTATGATAAGCAATACCATGGTTTAGTTACCGCTAGATACGCACTGACTAAATCGTATAACGTTCCTGCAGTGAAAGCCTATACGGATATACTGCCACAAAAACCGGCAGCCTATTTAGAAAAAATGGGCTTTACATCTCTTCAAGAGGAAGACTATACCAACAGAGCGACTGCATTAGGAGCATTAGAGAAAGGTGTAACAGTAGAAGAAAACACCAATGCATTTGGAACATTTGCCAACAGCGGCGAATTCGTTGATGCCTATATGATTGACAAAATCATGGATAAAAACGGCAAAGTCATTTATAAGCATAAAGCTGATCCTGTGAAAGTATTCAGTCCACAAACAGCTTATTTAACACTGGATATGATGCGGGATGTTATTAGTCAAGGTACTGCAACATCATTAAGAAATCGATTAAAATTCCAATCAGATTGGGCCGGCAAAACTGGAACTGGCCAAAATTATGATGATTCTTGGTTTGTTGCAACAAATCCAAATGTTTCATTTGGGGTATGGATTGGCTATGATACGCCAAAAGCACTTGATCTAACTTATAAAGGCATATCTTACGGAATGAGGAATATTTATCTTTGGGCGGATCTAATGAATGCAGCTTACGATGCAGACGCTAAGCTAGTAGATCCATCTGAGCGCTTTCAGATGCCTGGGGGAATTGTCAGAAGGTCTATATGTTCAGTATCTGGATTACTGCCTTCAGAGGGCTGTTCTAAAGCTGGTCTCGTGACTACAGATTTATTTAAATCTGGGAGTGTTCCGAATAAAACAGATGACAGCTTAACGAATGGAAAGATCGTCCAAATTGGAGAGAAAAAATATATGGCTTTAGATTCTACTCCAAGCGAATTTGCTTATTCTGGTTTAATGTTGAATCCTGATTACATCGAAAAACTATTCGGCATTACCGTATCTGATCCGAGCAATCTCGTTCAGAATAACCCAAAATGGGATAAAGTAGCGATACCTACAGACAAGATATCGGATAACGGAAAAACCCCGGTTGCATTAAAAATTGTTCAAAAAGGGGACGGTGTATCGTGGTCACCACATAGTGAAAATGATATTGTCGGCTACAGAGTTTACAAAGAAGGCAAAAAGGTAGCCAGTATTAAATCTGGAGAATCGCTTGAATTTAAAGGCGGCAATGGCTCCTATACCGTCAATGCTGTAGATATCGCAGGAAGAGAGTCCTCTTCTTCTAATGTAGTAACAATCGGGCAAAAAAAAGAAGAACCTAAAAAAGAGGATAAGTCTTCTGAAACCGATAAAGAAAAAGAGCAGGGTAAAGATAAAGAAAAAAATACTGCAAATAAAGATAAAAAGGAAGAAACTACATCAGAGGACAGCGGCCAAAATAAGCCAGAAGACAATAAACAAGAAGATAGTCAAAATCAACCTTCTGAAAATAACAGTGAAGAAAACACCCCATAAGGTAGAATGTTTGAAGGTAAATAAGTCAATCAGTAAATTTTATAACAGCTAAAAACGCTTGGATTTTAGAAATCCAAGCGTTTTTTTTAGCATAAGATGATGAACAGCTGCCTTCGTATGATAAACACACCAAACAGTCAGCTATTGCACCGGTTCCTTCTTTACTTTGTAGAAGCACGTTCTTCTATACGGTGTGGAAGTACAACAATGCCATCCTCTACTGTTTCTTTATTCATGTATTTTGTTAAAAGTCGCATTGCTACAGCCCCAATATCATATAATGGCTGAACAATAGTCGTTAACTGTGGTCTAACCATTAAAGTAAGCTTTGTATTATCTGAGCTGATAATTTCAAAATCCTCCGGAACATTATATCCTTTATCCTCTGCTCCATGAATGACACCAATTGCCATCTCATCGGATCCAACGAATATAGCAGTAGGCTTAAACGCTTGCTCCATTAACTTATCAAAAGCCTCTAAACCAGATTCATACGTATAATCTCCTTCAATGACTAAATTTTCATCAAAGGCAATGCCAGCTTCTTCAAGAGCTTTTTTATAGCCAGCCAGCTTTTCATGGGAGTTGATGGGCTCTTCTAAATTTCCAAGTACTAATGCAATAACTTTATGGCCTTTTGTAATAAAGGAAGTAACTGCATCAAAAGTTGCTTGAGCATAATCTATATTTACGGAAGAAATTTTACGGCTTTCTTCAATACTTGCAGCTAATACAATCGGAACAGGAGATTTTTCAAATTCTTGCACATGCTCTTCCGTAATATTGGCTCCCATGAATACAATGCCATCCACTTGCTTCCCAAGCATCGTATTTAATAAATGAAGCTCTTTATCTTTATTTTGATCTGAGTTGCTTAAGATAATATTATATTTGTACATGGTAGCAATATCTTCAATTCCTCTAGCAAGTTCTGCATAAAATGTACTCGATATATCAGGAATAACCACACCGACAGTAGTCGTCTTTTTACTTGCTAAACCACGGGCAACAGCATTTGGTCGATAACCTAATCGATCAATCACTTCTAGTACCTTTTTTCTTGTTGCTGGTTTTACATTCGGATTTCCATTAACTACTCTTGAAACAGTTGCCATTGATACACTTGCTTCTCTTGCAACATCGTATATTGTTATATTCATGATTTTAATCACTCCTTCTATTCATCCATACCTTTTAGTTATTTTGCAGCAAGTAGCTAAAAACTAATCATTTTACCGTGTCTCAATTTAGCTAATCTTGTCTAATTATGTATTTAATCATACGATAACGTTACAAATGCCGCAATGACAAGCTTTCATTTTTTTTCAAAAATAACTACTTTTTTTACTTTTTAAAGTAATCCCCCTAATTTTCTCCTATTTATATTGATAAATTAGAAGCATTTTACTTCGGTATCAGAAAAAAACAATAAAAAATGCAGCTGCTATTTTCCCCACTGCACTCCCCTTTTATCCCACTCTTAACGGGCAGTAATATCCCCACCTCAAGATGCTGAGGGATCGAGGAGCTAGGTGGGGGATAACTGCACGTAAAGGTCCGAGGGAGGTACACAAACTAAGGCCGCCACTTCCTGTGGACCGAAAGCTTTCCACCAGTGGGGAATGAAGAAAACCCCACTGATGAAAAGTTCACTTTATAAGATAATTCAATTAAACTTTAGGAAGCAATTAAAAAGCATAGGCTTACCCTCCCAACTAAGAAAGAGACAAACCTATGCTTTATATAAATCTAAATAGATTCGAAATACTCCAATTATGCTTTAATAAATGGCGTTGCTTTGATAGCATTATAAAATTCATCAAATTGGTTTAAATCCATTTGTTGTGCAGAATCAGACAGTGCTACAGCCGGATCTGGATGAACTTCTGCCATTACTCCATCAGCACCAATAGCCAGCGCAGCTTTTGCACATGGAAGCAGCAAATCTTTTCTTCCAGTAGAGTGTGTCACATCAACAAAAACAGGAAGATGTGTTTCTTGTTTTAAAATCGGCACAGCAGAAATGTCTAATGTATTTCTTGTTGCACGCTCATATGTGCGGATTCCCCGTTCACACAGCATGATTTGATCATTACCTTGTGAAATAATATATTCAGCAGCATTAATAAATTCTTCGATTGTTGCAGCTAACCCTCTTTTTAAAAGGATTGGTTTTTTCACACTCCCTGCTGCTTTCAATAATTCGAAATTCTGCATATTGCGTGCACCAATTTGAATAACATCAATATAATCTAAAGCTTCTTCAATATGTTCTGGGCTTACAATTTCACTAATAACAGATAAATCATACTCATCAGCCACACGTTTTAATATTTTTAAGCCTTCCACACCTAAGCCTTGGAAATCATATGGCGATGTTCTCGGTTTGAATGCACCTCCGCGCAATAAAGTTAATCCTTTCGCTTTTACGGACTCTGCTACTTTAGCAACCTGCTCATATGACTCAACAGAACACGGTCCAAATACAAATTTTGGCACTCCATCCCCTATTTTTGTTCCTTTAAGATCGATAATTGTATCTTCTGGTTTCTTTTTACGCGACACTAATAATGCTTTGCTGTCATCATCCTGCTGCAATTGCAAACCAGCTTTGAATATTTGTTTAAATAAATGAGCAACTGTGGAATTATCAAATGGACCGTTATTTTTATCTAATATATTATCCAGCATTTTTCTTTCACGAACTGGATCGTAGCGATGTGCTCCATGTGTCACTTTTGCTTGTGCAATTTCTTGTACAAGTGCAGCTCGTTCATTAATTTTTTCTAGAATTTCTAAGTTTAATTCATCTACACGATTGCGCAGTTCATCCAACTCTATATTACTCACCAATATCCCATCCTTTTTCTCCTGTCAAAATAGAAAAACTTTATTATACTGCGGTTCTATTTGACAAATTTTCAATATTCTTTATTGACATATAAAAATGTGTTACATTTCTTGTAATTGGGTTAATTATAAATCATCTTTTTTACCTTGTCACTAATTTTCTTTAATAATTAAACGCTTTTAAGCGTTAAAGTGTTATTGTTTAATTTTTTATCCCACTCTTAACGGGCAGTAAGCCCCCCACCACCTCGAGGATGCCTAGAAATCGAGGTGGGGGATAACTGCCCGTTAAGGCCCGATAAGTTCAACTAACCATCAGTGGGGGATGAAGAAAACCCCCACTAATGGAAAGGTTCACTTTATCCTATTTTTACAATTTTTATATAATGAAGAAGGTGCTTTCTTTGCAGAATAAAGAAAAATTATTCGCTTTAGATATTGGAACTCGCTCTGTAGTTGGAATTATATTAGAAAAAGAAGAGGAAAAATATCATGTTGTAGAAATTGTTTCCATTGAACATACAGAACGAGCCATGTTAGATGGACAAATACACGATATTATGGCAGTTTCAAAAGTTATTATCGAAATAAAAAAACAGCTAGAAAAAAAACACGGTCCATTACATAAAGTCTGTGTTGCCGCAGCTGGGCGTGCACTAAAAACTGAAAAAGCTTTCTTTTCAGCAGAAATGGAAGGAAAGCCTATGATTGCGAAACAGGATATATTGCATATGGAACTTACAGCCGTTCAAACTGCACAAAGTTCTGTTGCAGAAAGAAACAATCAAGAAAAAAGTCAGTTCTATTATTGTGTTGGCTATTCTGTCTTGCGATATTTATTAGATGATCAAGAAATAGGAAATTTAATCGATCAACAAGGCGGCAGTGCCACCGTCGAAATAATTGCAACATTTCTTCCAAAAGTTGTAGTGGAATCTTTAATTGCTGCCTTGCAGCGGGCTGATTTAGAAATGGAAGCATTAACACTTGAGCCAATTGCCGCCATAAATGTACTTATTCCCCCATCTATGCGCAGATTAAATGTGGCTTTAGTTGATATTGGCGCCGGGACGTCTGATATTGCTATTACTGATTTAGGAACAGTCATTGCATATGGCATGGTTCCAATAGCTGGGGATGAAATTACAGAAGCAATAAGCGACCAGTATTTATTAGATTTCCCTCTTGCTGAAGCAGCTAAAAAGGAATTGTCTAATCAAGATTTTATTACTGTTACAGATATTTTAGGGTTTACTTCTGAATTGCATAGAGAAGAAGTAATTAAGCATATATCTATTGCATTGGATAAACTTGCTGACAGCATATGCAGAGAAATTCTCGCACTTAACAACCATAAATCGCCGAAAGCCGTGATGCTTGTTGGCGGAGGGAGCCAAACGCCGGCTCTTCAGCAGAAAATTGCTGAAATGCTCGATTTGCCAATTAACCGCGTTGCCATTAGGGGGATTGACGCTATTCCTAACTTAAGCTTTAAAACCTCCGTTCTAAAGGGCCCAGAATTAGTTACTCCTATTGGAATAGCGATTACAGCAGGAAGATCTCCTGTTCAATATAAAACTGTTTATGTAAATGAACAGCCTGTGCGTTTATTTGAAGTAAATAAATTAACCGTCTGGGACTGCCTGCTAGCATCTGGATTGAGATTAAATAAATTATATGGAAAACCAGGCAATGCGATGATTATCTCGTTAAATAATCAAAAAATAACGATACCAGGAACTCATGGTCAAGCACCTGTCATTACCAGAAATGGGATAGAGTGTTCATTAGATGATCCGATTGAAAATGGAGAAGCATTAACCGTTGCCAAAGGGAAAGACGGTACTGCTGCAAATATTCAAATGAAGGATTTGTTAGATAATCTAACCGAAAAAACGATTAAAATCAACGGAAAAAAATATAAAGTGGATGCATCTATATTAAGAAATGGAGAAGCAGTGACGCAAGATACATGGATACAGGATAGAGATGCAATAGAATATACATTTGCCTCTACGATTCAGGAATTGCTGGTTTCCTTGCAATTGTATGATCTTCTTGCAGAATTAAAGCCATTCACTGTAAAAATAAATGGAAAGGAGACAGTGATTCCTTCCTTTTCTGGGAAAGTTCTTCGCAATTGCATCCGAGCTAAATTAACTTATACTTTTGATCATGAAGATGAAATAACCATCGAAAAAAGAAAATCTCCAACTGTACAAGAGTTGGCAGAACTAAAACAGGTATTAATGTATCAAGTCATTCCTATCACCTTCAATGGAAAAAAACTGACTTTATCAAAGCAGTTGGCTCAATTTAAAAGAAAAAATCAAATTCTTTCCATGAAAGATACAGTTTTTGATCATGATGACATAATAATTGAGCAAAAACCATTTGAAGGTTTTTTATTCCAAGATTTATTTGCCTATGTGCAAATAGATATGCCTAAAACAAATAACGGTACGTTTGAATTAAAAAGAAATGGGGAAAAGGCAACATTTTTAACCCCTATTAAAAAAGGGGACGATCTTCACATAATTTGGTCAGTTAAAACATTATAAAGTGAACCTTCCATCAGTGGGGGTTTTACTGCCCGTTAAGTGTGGGATAAAGGCAGCGTGAGCAGAGCCAATCCATACTATAGAAAAAAACGAAAGGAAGCAGCAGGCCTATTTCTATCATTACCTTTCAAGTTTGATTAGCTTTGTGGAAAAGGGGCGGAGCTAAGCGACTAATAACAGCATCTAGATCATTATGATGTTCATTATTTTCGTTTTCCTAGTAAGCAGAAAGTTTAGCTTCGCTCACGCCACCTTATAGTATGGAGGCTGCAAATACTTCTATTTCTTTTCCATCAGAGGTGGCAAGTGGAAACACATTATTGTTTCCCCATTCATTGAATAAATTCTCTTACATCCTGTCGCATACTTTTCGGAGCTTCTTTTGTTGGCTTGCCCATGCGAACAAACATCTGAATCGTTTCTCCATGTAACGCATATTCCCGATGAATTTTATTATTCTGTTCTTTCATTTCTGGGTATTCTTCCAATACTTGACTAGGAGGCTGCATGACAAAGCCTATGCTGTGCGCAGTCAAAACAAGACGACTATAGATCATTCCTGCCTTCACCTGGTTGCTTCTGCTATTATCTTTTGTCATAATCATCGCATATACTGGAGTGTGATTCACTCCAATCTGAGTGGACTTTACAAATAAATCAGCTGATGCTTTTTCATTATTCATAGAGGGAATAAGTGTCAGTAGACCTTGCATTAGATGTTTTTTCATTCCCGTAATCCCTTGCCCTTCAACAGAAAAACCATACCGATATTTATTTTTTTTATACTCATTGGCACGAAAAATTTCTCCAGATTCTATATTGATTCTATGAATCTTAGATTCAATTTTTGCACCATCAATTGCAAATCGACCAAGATTTTTTACATTAATATGATCCTGAAAAATCTTAATCGTGATACCAGTTTTATCGCTCAGCTCATTTAACTGCTTGATTTGTTGATCAGTTAATGTAGTATTCTCGTATTCAAATCTATTTGTATCCATCAAAAAAAGATAAGGATAAAGTACATTTTCTATTCCTTCCACTTTCTTTAAAGTAACTTTTGCTACAGGCTTTAGTTTCATGCTTTCCTTGATGTTCCGTTCATCATATTCGCCCTCAGGAAATAAGTCCAGGCCTACATCATAGCCATGTTCTGCACCTGCTATTTTCACATATTCTAAAAAAGTCCCTTGAGAGATTAGCGTTTGTCTTGCATATGGATCGACTTGTTGTACTAGCTTTTTTGAATCCGCATACAGGTAAAATACATTCGGATTTTCTTTATCAAGTCGGATGATCCACGGCTGCATGTTGTGACCGCTAGCCGCTAAAAGTCCTTGTGATGCTAAATTTACTCTAGGGTCATCAAATTGCGCTGAATAGTTTTTTTTCCATGGCTCTAAATATTTTGGTGTTAAAAAAGCACCGCTTGCTATTAAGATCGTTGAAAAAACAATTACTAGTAAAACCGACAATGATATGGTAAGAAAACTTATTTTTCTTTTCACCTTTTTCATTTCGTTTCTACCCCTTCTCTAATTTTGAATGGATCTTATTAAAAGCTCTAATGCTTCAGGAATAAAATCTTCAGAATTTTTTTGATGATAATGTTTAAAATAATTTTTCTTTCTCTTTGTCATCGTAAATACACCTACGATACATGACCATAAAATGAGAGCTGTATTAGTCAAATCTAAATCCTTGCGAATATGCTCTTCCGCTACTCCCTCCTTTAATGCGTCAAACAAAAATCCAAATACTTTCTCTCCCAAAGCATAGCACTCTTCCCTAGATTGATCTGGTATGCCATTGTCAAAATCCTTTTCCCCGTTTTCATATTCAACGATTGCTTCAAAATAATCGGGATACAACTTGCTAAAATGAAAAAGGATTCTTCCCATTTTTCGAATATATTCTAGCGAGTCACCAACTTTTTTGTCCTGCCATTCTTTTTCTAGCATTTCTATTAATAATCTGTAGCCTCTTAACATTATTTCAAAATAAATTTGTTCCTTGCTGTTAAAATAAACATACACCGTTCTTTTACTAAATTCTGCTTCTCTCGCTACATCATTCATTGTTGCCACTGAATATCCCTTTGTGAAAAAAACTCGTTCAGCTGCATCAATAATATCGTTTCGACGTATTTGTTTTTCCTTCTGTTTTCGCTCATTTATTCCCATTTAACACACCCATTCATCTATGTGCAATTAAGTAAACTACAAGTTTACTTAATTGCATTATAGAACACATCATGAAGATTGTCAGCAAAATTTTGTCTTTTTATTAGAAAAGTCCAAGCTCCCTTCCTCATCGACAGAAAAAGCTGGACTGAATCTAGTGAGATATAGGAAACATGAAGAGCAAATTGATTCGAAGTTGACTTATCGTAGACGAGGTGAAGGAAGCGTTGATGCCGATAGGGCGTTGGAGCTGGACATACGTCAGACTTCAGATGAACTTATACTTTCTTATCTAAAAAAAACGGATTCCCCAAATCGATTAACATCGTCTAGGGAATCCTTCATTTTTTTATTTATTTGTATTTACAGCATCTGTTAAAGTATTAACTGTAATATTTCGATGAGAAGCGTTCCAAACAACTTTATTATTTGTAAATAACAATGCTTGTGGGGATTCATGCTTTATCTGATAGAATTCTGCAATATGACTGGATAATGGTCTTGAATCCTGTACAGCTAAATAGCAGGCATTTACATTTTCATTTGCTTCTGTAAATTCCTGATATTCATCAAAAGCAGCAAGACTGATTGGACATGTTAAACTATGTTTTAACAGCAAAACAGAAGAATTGTTTTGCACTTCTTTATCAAATTCTTCAATGGAATCTATCTTTTTCATCTTATTCCTCCTAGTAGGCAATTCGAAAATATATTAATATTACTAAAATAACATAATCAGATGAACCGGCAAGCCCCCTCGATCGTAACCGTCTTGCGGGGTCTTGCCAGCCTGTTTTTTAAGCAGGATCCTCGCAAATTCCCTTCCCAAAACAACATGATCGTTTAACAGAGCCAACATAAAAGATGTTAAACATTAGGGGAAAATAGGCAATGTAATCTACATTTAATGATTATACTTGCTTTCTGTTTCATCAAATGCTTTTTTTGTTTCTTCCAGCTTTTGCTGAATTTCATCATAGCCAGTTTTAAAATCTTCTACATGGCCGTTTCCTTCTGTTTCACTGCTGCTGCTTGATTCATCGCCAATGCTGGCAGATTCCTTCTTGTCTGCATTCATTACTTTTACCTTATCCTTTAGTTCAATTGAATGCTTAGTTACGGCAGAACTTAAACGATCTGTCTGCTCTTTTGCAATACTGATAAATTCTGAACCTTTGTCCTTCACTGTACCAGAAAGTTCAATTCCTTTTCCTTTTAATTTTGCTGCCTGTTCATTTACATCATTCATAAGTTCTTTCCCTGGTTTAGGAGCGAGGAATAAAGCTGCCGCCGCACCTACAACTCCGCCTACAATAGCCCCTAATAAAAAATCTTTTGAACTTGTATTTTCACTTTCTCTTGTATTTACTACTTCGTAATCTTTTGTCATAAAAAACAACCTCCTATTTATTTGCAAATTGTATTTGTCTATAAGCTAATTTTTATATAGACGAATTGTTGCTTTTACGCTTTGCCACTACTTTTCGGGAATTCCATTGCTCTTTAAGATTCAATGCAATATTACTCCATTGAACAATCTGCGCAATTTTATCTTTGTTTTTTTCAAGTTTTGTTTCTACATTATTGCTGATTGATTGAACAGAATGGTTAAATCCCCGAACAGATTCTCCCACACCTTTCACCGCGTCTACAACAGTATTTAAGCTTTCAGACTTTTGCTGTATATCCGCTGCTAAAACATTCGTTTTCTCAAGCAGAACAGTCGTTTCTCTTGTCACTCCATCCAGCTGTCTTTCAAGTCCAGATAATGTTTTGGATACACTGTCTAGTGTAATATGTAGGGATTTTAATGTTTTGGCCAGATAAATGACTAAAACCGTAAACGCGATTGCTACAAGGGCAACGCTCCAATATAAAATATTAATCATAATAATGGCACCTCCGCTTTTTTAGTTGCATTCCCAGTTTTTCCATTCTTTAAACCATGTTTCTATTATAGAGGGAAACAAATAGAGAAACAAATATAAGGATAAACAGTTAATAGAGCTTACCATACAACTCTTTCCATTCATTTTATTCTTATCGGATTTAATGAAATGAAGATTTTCACTTATTGATTCTTTACCCTGATTTCTTCAGTTCTAACCTTCTGTTTTTCAAACAAAATTTAATAAGATTAATCTTGTTCGTTATTATTATTTAAGAAAAATATTTTTTCGGGTACAATAATAGTATGGCAAAAACTATTATTGCAAATGGAGGTACCTACATATGAAAGATCAAAGAATAGAACAATTAGCAAAAAACCTCATTAATTATTCAATACGATTACAAAAAGGGGAAAAAGTTTTAATAGAAAACTTTGGGTTGCAAAAAGAATTAGTAAAAGCTCTTGTAAAAGAAGCATATGCTGCAGGTGGATATCCATTTGTTTTGCTGAAGGATAATGAAATCAACCGCAGCCTTTTATTAGGAGCACAAGAGGAGCAATACGAGATGATGGCAAGCTTCGAAGCAAATGTAATGAGCCAAATGGATGCTTATATTGGCTTGCGTTCTGGTGATAATATTAATGAGCTTGCCGATGTGCCTGCGGATAAAATGAAAATTGAAGGGGGAACAATTGGGAAGAAAGTACATAGGGAAATTCGAGTGCCAAAAACACGCTGGGTAGTATTGCGCTATCCAAACTCTTCCATGGCTCAGCTGGCAAAAATGAGCACAGAAGCTTTTGAAGATTTTTATTTTGATGTATGCAATCTTGACTACGGAAAAATGGATAAAGCAATGGATCATCTTGTTGCATTAATGAATAAAACCGATAAAGTAAAAATAACTGGACAAGGCACTGATTTATCTTTTTCGATTAAAGATATTCCTGCTATTAAATGCTCCGGTCAAATGAATATTCCAGATGGAGAGGTATATACATCTCCAGTCCGTGATTCTGTTAATGGCATCCTGACTTATAATACTCCGTCCCCTTATCATGGCTTTACGTTTGAAAATGTGTCCTTAACTTTTGAGAACGGTAAAATTATTAAAGCAACATCAAACGATACAGAAAGATTAAATAAAATTTTAGATACAGATGAAGGTGCAAGATATATCGGTGAATTTGCTATTGGTGTTAATCCATATATTCTCCATCCAATGCAGGATATTCTGTTTGATGAAAAAATCGACGGCAGCTTCCATTTTACACCAGGTCAATGTTATGATGATGCTTTTAATGGCAATCATTCCAATATCCATTGGGACATGGTAAATATTCAAAGAGAAGATTATGGCGGCGGCGAAATATATTTTGATGGTGTATTAATTAGAAAAAATGGAAAATTCGTAATCCCTGAATTAGAATCACTTAATCCGGAGAATTTAAAATAAAGTGAACCTTCCATCAGTGGGGGTTTTGTTCATCCCCCACTGATGGTTAGTTGAACTTATCGGATCTTTACGGGCGAGTTTCAACACCTAGCTTCCTCGATTTCTCTGCATCCCCGAGGTGGGGGTTTTACTGCCCGTTAAGTGTGGGATAAAATTCAGTTATGAATCTTCACTAATTCTATCGTTTTTTTGCGAAAAAACCACGTGAGAAGGATTTTCCCACGTGGTTTTTATTTTTTAAAGCAAAGAAATTATAAAATTTAAAGATAGACTTACAGGAAGTACAAGTTCCAATGTTGCCACAGACTTGAAGGCTGCAAGTCAAAAGACTCTCGTACTTCGCTCTCCTCCTTATGATAAGTCAACATCGAATAGCTTGCTCTTCGTGTTTCCTTTATCCACCATTAACGGACAGTAATGGTCATTTTCAAGTTTGAATCTTTAATAAAGCAAGAAGTCAATCTTAATTAAGGCTAACTGTCCGTAAATGGCCGATCGACTCATCTAACCAGCAGGGGAAAGATCATCCCTGCTGGAAGGTTTGTCTTATCTCGTTCGGAGTGCTCCAGTCCGTTCATCGCTAAACGGGCGCCTTCACTTTTCTTAAACAAATGATTTTTCGTAGGCATCTTGGAATTTTTGAATATCTCCGGCACCCATAAATATCACAACAGCATTTTCATGCGCTTTTAATGAATCAATTGTATCCTCAGATATAACTCTGCTGCCTGGAATTTTTCCAGCTAAGTCTTGAATGCTCAATTTTCCGTGATTCTCTCTTGCAGAACCAAAAATTTCACATAAATAAGCTGCATCTGCTAAATTTAAGCTGTTGGCAAACTCATTCAAAAAGGTTTGTGTTCTTGAAAATGTATGTGGTTGAAATACTGCTACAATTTCTCTATTTGGATATTTTTGTCTTGCAGCTTCAACCGTTACTTTAATTTCTGTTGGATGATGTGCATAATCATCGATTATTACTTGTGATCCTACTACTTTTTCAGAAAAGCGGCGTTTCACACCTTGAAATGATAATAATCTCTCTTTTACTATCTCTGCATCCAAGTTTTCATAATGGCTTAATGCAATAACAGATAAAGCATTTAAAATATTGTGGTCTCCAAAGGTTGGAATAGAAAAAGTATGGTAGTACGTATTACGTACATATACTTCAAATGTTGTCCCCTCTGTTGTTTTCACAACATTTCTTGCCTGAAAATCATTTTCGTCGTCAAATCCGTAAAAAACAACCGGCACTTTTGCTTGTATCTTTTGCAGCTGTTCGTCGTCTCCGCAAGCAAAAATACCTTTGTTCACTTGCCATGCCATCTCCTGAAATGCTGAAAAAACATCATCAACATTTGCAAAATAATCTGGATGATCAAAGTCTATATTCGTCATAATCGCATAGTCTGGAAAATATGACAGAAAATGTCTTCTGTATTCACATGCTTCAAAGGCAAAATATTCGGCTCCTTCTACGCCTTTTCCTGTACCATCCCCAATTAAATATGCAGTTGGCTTTGCCCCTTTTATAACATGTGAAAGCAATCCAGTTGTAGATGTTTTCCCATGAGCTCCTGTTACAGCAATACTAGTAAATTGTTTCATAAAGTCACCTAAAAAACGGTGATAACGAATAACAGGAAGGCCTAATTTCATTGCCTCCTCTACTTCTTCATGTGTATCTGGAAAAGCATTTCCAACTATTACGTTCATGCCTGGTTTAACATTTTCTTTTTGAAATGGTAGAATGGTTATTCCAGATTGTTCTAGAGCCAATTGTGTAAAAAAAGTTTTCTCTACATCAGAACCCTGAACCTGTAAACCCATATCATGCAGAATTTGTGCTAAAGCACTCATTCCTGACCCTTTTATACCTACGAAGTGGTAAATAGTCATCTAAAGAACCTCCAACTAACGTATATCTTTTAAACAGTATATGACACTAATCTTTATTTTGCTCATAGCATTATGCTCTCGCTATGTTCCTCTATTTAACATGTCCTGATAAGTTCTTCTTCACTTGATGGATGTTAGTTGCACGAAGAGGAAATTTAACTTTTTTTTCCTTTTGCATTCACATTTATTCATTATACCACCTTTTATGAAGAAAAACTATGTAACAGTCATTTTCGTTTCGAATTTGCTTTGTAGATTTTTTTGTGCTTAGTTAGTCTAAATAATGAAAACCATTAAACCCATGCAATTAATAAAAGGCAGGAGTTCAACTGAACTAAGTCGGACTCTAAATTTCCCAATGGTCATAATGCTTCATCCTTATGCATTTTCTTGAATATTCAAAAATTCTCCTTCCGTTATTAGAACATCTCGAGGTTTCGTTCCTTTTGCTTCCGAAATAAATCCTTGCTTTTCCATCATATCAATTAATCTTGCAGCACGGTTATAGCCGATTTTAAATCTTCTCTGCAGACTGGAAGTGGAGGCACCGCCTTGCTCGATAATAAATTCACACGCCTCATAAAACAGCTCATCCTCTTCATCCGTCATTTGGACTTTTTTCATTAACTCTTCCTGTTCAAATAAATATACGGGCTTTTGTTCTTTTCTAACATGTTGAACAACTTCATCAATTTCCTCATCGGAAACAAAAGTTCCTTGTAGGCGAACAGGCTTGGAGGTTCCATTTTCTAAAAACAGCATATCTCCCTTTCCTAACAGTTTCTCTGCACCACTGATATCGATAACGGTTCTGGAGTCGATTTGAGAAGAAACAGAAAAAGCAATTCGTGTTGGAACATTTGCTTTAATTAATCCTGTAATAACATCCACTGAAGGTCGTTGTGTGGCAATTAGCAAATGAATGCCACAAGCCCTTGCCTTTTGTGCAATCCTGCTTATTGCCTCTTCTACATCAGCTGGCGCCATCATCATTAAATCAGCTAACTCATCAATAATGATAACAATGTATGGCAATTTATCTGCATAACGCTTATGGTCTTCTGCCAATTGATTATATTTTGATATGTCCCGAACACCAGAATGTGCAAGCAATTCGTACCTGCGCTCCATTTCCTCTACCGCCCACTTTAAAGCAGCTGTTGCAGCTTTAACATCTGTTATAACTGGACTAGCCAAGTGAGGAATGTAATTGTATGGAGCGAGCTCTACCATTTTTGGATCGATTAATAAAAGCTTTAATTCCTCCGGTTTCGCTTTATATAATAAACTGACCAGCATCGTATTGATGCACACACTCTTTCCAGAACCTGTTGCACCTGCTATAAGTCCATGAGGCATTTTTCTTAAATCTGTCACTATTGGCTTCCCCGAAATATCCAATCCCAATGCCACAGTCAAAGGAGAATGTGAGCTATTAAATTCTTCGCTTTGTATGATTTCACTTATTAGCACCGGTCTGCTTTTATAATTCGGCACTTCTATTCCAATTGTGTGTTTCCCAGGAATAGGTGCTTCAATACGTATATCTTTTGCAGCTAAACTAAGCTTTAAATCATCGGAAAGGTTGGTAATTTTGCTTACTTTTACCCCAGGCTCCGGCTGCACTTCATACCTCGTAACAGATGGTCCTTGAGTTATATTTACTACTTTAGCCTGAACATTAAAATTGAATAAAGTATCATTTAATGCTCCCTTTTGTTCTTGTATCCAATCTTCGTTGTCTATTCCCAAAATTGGTGGAGTCAACAAATTTATCGATGGAAAAACATAATAGGGAGTATCTATGTCTTCATTCTTATAGTTGTTTTTTTGCGTAGATGATTCTTTTTCTATTAACAAGCTTTCCTTTTTCTGTTCTAATTTTTTCTTCTGTATGTATTGTCTATCTTTATTTAGCATTAGAACATTAAAAGGCAAAGAACTTCGTTTAGTTGAGGTTTCCTTATGCTCTATTTCCTCATCACTTTTAACTTCTTCTTTTCGCTCAGCATCCTTATTAATAACAGAAAGGCTGCTTGCTTTCCTTTCCCCAATTGCTGAATCATTATTATTTATTACGACATTATCTTGTACTATTTCTAGTGAGGCTTTATCTTCTATTAATTCTTGTGAAGCTTCTTCTGGATGCATTATTACATCTGCATGAATTGCCTCTGCCTTTTCTGGCAGTACCTCTAATGATTGTTTTCTATTATCTTCTGCTAGTATTTCTACTACTTCATCTGTAAAAACAAACTCTTGTCTATCATCCGATTGAACCACATTTTGAGTATTTTCATTTTCCTTATTAACAAAGGACAGTTTTTCATTTTCCTCGATGCTCATCTCTTCCTGTTTCCCTTGCGAAAGAATATCCTCTAGTTCTAAACCAACAGCTGCTTCTTCATCAAATAACAGCAAATTCTTTGTTGAATTGCTAGAATGTTCATCATATGCTGGAGGAAGATATTCCTTTGTATCTTGTTCTGCTTCGATACTTTTGGATATTTGCTCTTTTTTTATGGGTCTGTTATATCCGTAAATAGGAGAGATTGTTTCCGTTGGGCGAAATGGCCTCTTTATTTTATTTACACTCTCTTGTTTATTGGAACTTTTTGAATTTTGGTCTTTTTGCTGCTTTTCTTGCTCCACATGACTTGCTTGGGGCGTCAATTTATCTGGTTCGATTTTATGCCCCCTATTTCTTTCTCTCCTATTTTCGTGGGATGGGCTGTCTGGTATAACTGGAAACCGAAACTTCCCTTTTGGATATTGATAGATAACCTTTGAATCTATTTCCTTTTTCCATTCATTAGAAGGGGGATGATTCTTTTCTTCTATAAAAGTTGGTTCTTGGTCCATTTCATTCTGGTCATCTTTTATTATCTGTTTTATTACTTTTTTGAACCAGTTCACTTTGTATCACTCTTTCTTCACATTCTCTTTCCTATTTTAACAGTTACAATAAGCAAATTGAGCACTTTTTATTAGCTTTTTATCTATCGTACCATATTTTTTGCACTTTTTATTATGCTTCAAAAAAATCAAGAAAAGGGCACTTACAATAGACAACGCAAAATCAGTATGCATGGTTCAGGAAGAATAGATCTTCACGAACATACCTAATTTTGCTTTCTACTCTTGCAAGCCACCCTCATTTTAGTTCTCTTTTATTGCATTTTGTTTTCAATCTGAAGTATTTTCAGCATCTTTTTCATTAAACTTTATCAACAAATGCTTTTAAGCTTGCGACAAACGATTTCACTGATTTTAAAGATTTGTCGTCTTAACCCTGCTGCAAAATGACTATTTTTTTTCTCTCTTTTTATTTTTTCCAAGAATAAAAATTGGTTCTAAACTTCCTTCTTCATATAAGAAGGATAAAGCAGTAATAGGAACCCGTCCACTGGCAAAAAAACTCATTGTCATTTGTGCAAGTACATCATATCCCGTATCATTTTTAATATCCGCTATAATCAATACATCTTGATGGGGTACAGCAAGTGCCATTGTTCCTTCTATCCTCTCGCACATTTCTTTCAAAAAAGCATCGTTTAATATTCTGCTGGCATCATATCCATCGTTGCTGTTTAGAAAATAGAAACGGTTACCAGCTACTATATCTTCTTTTAACCTTGTCTGCAGAGACCTAGCATTAAAAAGAGCAATTTCCTTTATTCTAGGGTGCTCCCAGCCTTCTTTTTTCATTAATTGTTCATCAATCAATCGGTAGGTTGTTCCCATATCTAAAGCATAATAAATTCTTGTTTCTGCTGTATGTTGATCTGTTATAAATGGAACTTCTTCATTTGATTGTATAGGAAAAGAAGTAGAACGTATAACAGGAAAAATATTTTTTTCTTTTCCTTTAAGTACTGTGTCCTTCTCAATTGCCTGAAGCCCTTGTTCAATATAATAAACAACCTCATCAATGGCTTTTTCCTTTTCTGTTTCCCATTTTGCTATAATTCCGGGCAGCGTAACTGTTACGCCTTTTCCAGACTCTTTACTTTCAATTCTAATTTGATCCTTTTTTGCATCAAATGTAAAAGTACGGTTATTCGAGCTTAATTTCTTTTTTAATAGATCTTTCATTTTTTTACTATCCATTTTCATCTATCCACCATTCTCCTTTAATAAGTTGGCGTCTAACAATTTCACTGTATATAACACTTTTTTTGCCTTCTATAAGAAAAGCGCAAGCGCCTTGCTCATTGCCGTACGAACTGGAAGGGCTTCGACTGAGATAAAGGAAACACGATGAGCGTTAGCGAATCGATGTTGACTTATCGTAGGGAGAAGACCTGAAGTTCGATAGGCAATAGGCGCTGGAGCTAGACAGCTATCTGACTTCAAAAAACTTATACTTTCTGATCTTACAAAAAACAACTTTAATCAGCCATATTTAAAAACTCTAGCTTATTATAAATGCTATATCACTTTATTTCAAAAAAAAAAAAAAGCATTACTATTTAAAAAGCAACGCTTTTTTTTGTCTTATGACAAAGAGTCAATAAATTTTTCTATCTCTTGTTGTGTTTTTCGATCCTTGCTTACAAATCTGCCTATTTCTTTACCATTTTCATATGCAATAAAACTTGGGATACCAAAAACATCTAATTCGATACAAGTATCAATAAATTTATCTCGATCGATATAGATAAAAGTGAAATCACTGTATTTTTGTTCAATTTCTGGCATGAATGGTTCTATAAAACGACAATCTCCACACCAAGTAGCAGAAAAAAGAAAAATATGTTTTTGTTTACTGCTTTGTAATTCCTTTATTTGTTCTTGCGATTGCAATGCTTGCATTATTTTTCCTCCCAAACCGTCAAGTTTTTATTCTTTGATGGTATCAAATTTTCTTCCGGCATACTAATAAAATGCTTTACTTATTCGGTAAAAAAAATTCCTATCCACTGCCACCACATAACTATCCCGGTTTATTCGAATAAGCATAAATAACTAATTCGGTTTTCATGTTAGATAATATGACACACATTTTTGTTTTTTCAACCAATACTATTGTACTAATGTTTTTTTCTAATTATAATTAATTAACAATTCTTTTTATTAAAAAAACAAAAGGGGGGACAGTATGCGAACAATAAAAAGAAAACTATATTTTATACTATGCATGACAATAGTCGGCCTTCTCTTATTATTATCCTTCACTTTTTTCCTTAATAAGATGCAATCCGACAATAGACAAAAGGAACTGGAGCTGCAATCACTCGTTAACGACAGCGGTGATATTAAAACATTAATCCTGCAAACAAGGTTAAATGAAAAGAATTATTTGCTTCATCCAACCTATTCTAATGTAGAATTAGTTACTACAAATATTGCTAAAATATTAGAATTAACAGGGGAAAACACAGATAATCCACAGGCATCCGCCAAAATTAGAAATCAATTTAAAGATATTAAGGATTTAACAAACGCATACCAAAAAAGTTTCATTGAGTTATCAGATATGTATGAGTCCATTGGATATGATTCTTTCGAAGGATTAAGAGGAGACATAGAAAGTTCGGTTAAGGAACTATCATCCATCACTAATTTTTCCAAAAACAGACAAATACAAAATGAATTAACAAAAATAAATAAATTAAAAGAACTTTATATTTCTACAAAAGCGGAAGATTTCTATAAAGACTTTATAAAAAGTACGGACGATTTAAAAAATGTTGTGAATACAAATGATCAGTTAAACACCAATACGAAAGAATCCATTCTTAATGGCATTAAAAAGTACCAAAATTACGTAAGTGTTATTCATAACTCCTATATACAAACTGACTCTTACGTCGCATCTTTTGATACCCAGTCAGGATCCATTGAGTCCGTTATTATGGATATGGACAAAGCTGTTACAAAAGAACAGGATGCTCTTCTGATTCATATCAATAAACAAAACACTATTTACACTTTAACCATTCTTTCCATTAGCATTTTTCTTATAATCGTCTTATCTATCATTGGTTTTTTATTATTAAAAAACATTACAAAGTCTATCAGTTCTCTAGAGTCAGGAGCCAAAAAAATTGGCGAGGGAGACTTTTCCCATCGTGTTCCAATTAGTACAAAAGATGAAATGGGCAACCTTGCCAAAACATTTAATAAGATGGCCGAAAAAGTACAAAAGAGCTTTCTCTTTATATTAGATTCTGGAGATCAATTACAAGCATCCTCACAACATTTAGCTGCTATATCAGAAGAAACAACCGCTCAAGCAAATGAAGTAAATACTGCCATTCAGCAGGTTGCAGTTGGTGCTACAGAGCAAGCGCATCAATTAGATAAATCTTTAACCATTCTACAAGAAGTTAATCAATCTATCACACAAGCAGGCAATTGGAGCAAAGAAATTTCGACACATGCTAATCTGACAGAAAAAGAAAGTATTACTGGATTAAAGACAATAAAAGATCTTCAAAATGTTTCTGATCAGTTTTTAACATTAGCCAATAATTTAACTGAAAAAGTAGTCATTGCTACAAAACAATCTCAAAATATTTCCACCATTGTTGATACAATACAACATATTGCAGAAAATACGAATTTACTTGCATTAAATGCAGCGATTGAAGCTGCAAGAGCTGGTGAAAGCGGGAAAGGTTTTTCTGTAGTTGCGGCAGAAGTCAAAAAGTTAGCAGAAAAATCGAAACAAGAAGCTCAGCAAATTCATCTTCTTGTACAGGGAATGCAAGTTCAAATGGAGGAACTAAAACAAGATGCTGCAACCATTAACCATTATAAGGATTTACAAAGCAATTCCGTCTTTTCCACTAAACATGCATTTGAGGTCATTGCAGAATCAATTGCCAACATTACGCAAAAAATAAGTACAATTAACAGTGCTGTTACAAGAGTAGAAAACGCCAATCTTTTATTAACCGAGAGCATCAAAGAAGTGCATGAGGTTTCCCAAACTGCAGCAGCAGCTACTGAAGAAGTTTCTGCATCCAGCGATACCCAATTAGATGCTATTTCTAAAGTTGCTATTGCAGCAACGGACCTTAATCAAATTGCCAACGAATTACATAATGAAGTAAACCAATTTAATTTGCAAAAAAATCCCGTTTCGTCTGACAGACCAAACATTTCAGCAGATCCAAAAAAGAAACCCAAATTTTTCTCTAGTATGAAACATTTTATTAAAAGAATAAACTAAATCTGCAAAGAAATAAAGTTCAACTAACCATCAGTGGGGGTTTTCTTCATCCCCCACTGGTGGTTAGTTGAACTTATCGGACCTTTACGGGCAAGTTTCAACACCTAGCTTTCTAGATTTCTCAACATCCCCAAGGGTGGGGGTCTTACTGCCCGTTAAGAGTGGGATAAACCAAGCATCTAATATGCTACAAAGTGTAGCATATGTCTTATTTGTAAAAACTTCAGGCTAATCGATGCAGGTTAATCGGCAGACATTAGGACATGGCGTAGTTAGTCGATAGTGTTCTTCCTCTGTGACTGGTTATGAGTATCCGAGCAGGACAAACAACTAGAAAAGCTTCATTTTGAAAGCCTGAAGCATATATTGCGTTAGTCAACAAAAAAATAAACTAAATATTAGTCCTTAAGAAAAAAAGAGCAGAGGCTGTCCAAGCATTCTCCTATAAACACTTAGACTTGTTATTGTTTCCAACACTAGGAACGAGCCTCAGTATTTATGATTAATTTTAGACATCCTTGCTCTATTTTTGTCAGCTTATTTTTTTTGTTTATCGTATTCATATTGTCCTATTAATAAATGGATGACATGCAAAAACATAGAACTTCGAGAGACTTTTCCATTTGTCAGGATACCAATAGCCCCCTCATTATGACGAACATTATTCTTCTGGGCATAACGATCCATAATCGGTCCTAATTCTTCTCCTGCCAATAAAGGTTCTTCTAGTTCCTCTGGCAAAGGCAATCGTGCACCTCCGCCTATAAAGATTTTCCCTTCTCTTGTAACAAGTGCCCCCCAATTGCATAAATATAAACCTTCCTTTGTACGATGGACACCACCTTCTAAACCAATGCCAATATTACCATTTCCTTCAAGTACTGCCCCTCTGCCCCTATTTACAGCTCCTTGAATCGTCTCCTCATCAGAAAATGGCTGTTCACTTACACCAGAAGGTATATCTAATGGAAGAAAAGCAGCTTCTACCATTAATGAAAAGCCTTCCTTAACAGCTGTTACTTTTGCTGGATTTTTTGTTCCTATACAAATTTTCAACCTCATATCCCTCCACTTTAAGAACGACCAAATTCTCTTTATTGGTACTCATCCCTGATAGACTAATATAAAAAGGCGGCAGTTTTATTACATCGTTAAAATGGAGGAAACTGTTGCTTTATCTGTTGACTTCACCAAATTAATTAATAATTCTTTTGCTGCAGCATAGTCATCAATATGAATGATAGAAGCACTTGTATGCACATATCTTGAACAAATTCCAATTACAGTACTTGGAACCCCCTCATTCGAAACATGGACTCTTCCCGCATCTGTTCCACCCGGAGAAACAAAATATTGATAGGCTATATTATTACTTTCAGCTGTATCCAAAACAAATTCCCTTAATCCTTTATGCGTTACCATTGTTCGATCATAAATGCGAAGAAGTGCTCCCTTTCCTAACTGGCCAAACTGTTTTTTATCCCCAGTCGTATCATTTGCAGGACTAGCATCCAATGCATAAAAAACATCTGGTTTAATCATATTTGCTGCAGTTTGTGCCCCACGCAGACCAACTTCTTCTTGAACAGTGGCACCTGAATATAAGTTATTTGGGAGCTCTACCCCTTTCATCTCCTTGAGCAGTTCAATCGCAAGGCCGCAACCATAGCGATTATCCCATGCTTTGGCCATAATTTTCTTTTTATTTGCCAAAGGAGTGAACGGACAAATAGGCAAAATAGCCTGCCCTGGTTTAATTCCGATCGTCAATGCATCCTCTTTATCATCTGCACCTATATCAATTAACATATTCTTTATTTCCATTGGTTTATTGCGCTGCGCTTCATCTAAAAGATGAGGTGGAATGGAGGCAATTACGCCTGTAATGGGTCCATTATCTGTCATGATCTGCACCCGCTGCGCTAAAAGCACTTGGCTCCACCAGCCTCCTAATGGCTGAAAACGCAGCATTCCGTTCTCCGTTATAGCCGTTACCATAAAACCAACTTCATCCATATGTCCTGCTACCATTACAATTGGATCATCTGCTTTTCCTTTTTTTACCCCAAAAATACTCCCAAGCTTATCTTGAATAATTTCATCGCTGTATAAACCTAATTGTTCACGCATAAAACAACGCACTGCATGCTCATTGCCAGGAGCGCCTGGCAGCTCTGTCAAAGCGCGAAATAGCTCTAATGTTTGTTCATTCATTTTTGGACCTTCTTTCTTTCTTTTTTTTATGTAATTCTTTTAAAATTATGTTTAGCTACAAAAGTATATTCTATTTCTTAGCGACCCTAAAAAAGCTATACTTTATTTTACCGAAATATTAAAATGCTTACCACTATTTCCTTTTCGACAAGGCTCTGTTAAATTTCATTGTTGATTTTTGAATGGTCAAGGAATCTACTCGCTTTCCGCAGACGATCCAGCAAGCCTCCTCGTTCGTACCAGTGAGGTCTCTGAAAAAGTGAATACGATAAAATATTGGTAGTGACAATCCAAGCAATCAGAGGTTTTCGTTCGGTTTTCCGAGGCTTACCACACGCTTTCCGCTGGGCTGCGCCTGATCCGCTTCGTCGCTACGCTCCTGCATGCAGAGGCTCGCCTGTCTCGCTAACCTGAGCAGGAGTCGTGCGGACACCTCTCCTAACCAACATGATGTTCGTTTTCAAATTTTCTATACCCTTTTTCCCCTTCTAAATTTAAGCGTTTCACCTTTAATTTATCTAATAAAACACTTTTCAAGTGGCCTCCGTACCCGTCTTACGTGGTCTTCCCTGCCCGTTTTTCCGCAGGAGTAGGAGTTCTCAGCAAATTCCCTTCCCAAAAACAACATTATCGTTTAACAGAGCCTTCATAAAGACAAAATTTAATCATTCAGTTGTTTTATATGTTATTTTACTTGTCCAGCCAATTTTGGCTATAATAACAGAAGGGAAATGGAGGGAATTATATGAATTGGAGATCATTTTTAGCAGGAGTCGTAATCGGGGCTGCGACTGCCTATATGACAACAGAAGCTGCAGCAAAAAATCATATACTTTCAAGTGATCACGTATTAAATATTGTAAAAAAACAATTTAAAAGCCAAGGTCCAATCACTGGTTCTTGGATTCATATGCAAAAAGAAAAATATGAACTAGAAAACACAACCTACAATGTCTATAAAGGAGGCATCACTTCACACAAGAATCAAGCAAAGGAAATCATTGAATTTATCGCTGACAGTAAAACTGGCAGAATACTTGATTACTATCCAATTAGTGTCTAAAACAGATAAAAAAACTGCTCTTTCTACAAGAAGCCTAAAGATTTACTTAGAAGTGCTGACCTATAGGATAGCAAGCACTATACAAGAGGAGATTTCACATTCGAAATCTCCTTTTGTATTTTATCCTTCATCAAGAAGAAGCAACTGAATTTTTCAGAAGATAATATAACCGTTTCGTTCCTCTTATGAAAGCTTTTAAAAGCATAAAAGAGCTATTTTTGGATAGTTTAAATTTTAATTCTACATCGCCTTATTTACCAATATACTTTCTTCTATTTCTCCATCACGATTCCATTTTAAGGCGCGATATATAGCATCATGATAAAGTGAACCTTTCCATCAGTGGGTTTTTCTTCATCCTTCACTGATGGTTAGTAGAACTTATCCGACCTTTACGAGCGAGTTTCAACACCTAGCTTCCTCGATTTCTCAGCATCCCCGAGGTGGGGGCTTACTGCCCGTTAAGAGTGGGATAAAAAATGCGGGCATCTAATGATACCCGCCTTAGTCTCGTGACAACCGTTTGCTTTCTTCGTTTTAATTATCGAAACTGAACTTCACTGCGATAAATTCTATTTCCTTTAGTGGAAAATTTCTCTTCGTATTCTGTCATAATATTGCCTTCAAAGCCGCTTCGATGAAGATCAAGACTAATAAATTTCAATAATAAACCGTATTCAGAAAAACTCTTTAAAGAATACTCAAACAACCCTTGATTATCCGTTTTAAAGTGAATTTCACCATTTTTAACTAAAATTTGTTCATAAGTATTTAAAAATGTTTTATAAGTCAATCTTCGTTTTTCATGTCTTGTTTTTGGCCATGGATCAGAAAAATTTAAATAAACACGATCCACTTCTCCATCAGCAAAAAAAGTTGTTAAATCAGCTGCATTGCTATTCATCAATTTAATATTCGGGACATTTGCATCAATTAATCGGTCTAAAGCTGATACAATGACACTTTCCTGTAATTCAATTCCAATATAATTAATCGTTGGGTTTGCTTTTGCCATTTCGCTGATAAAACGGCCTTTTCCTGTTCCAACTTCTATATGAATAGGACCTTCTTGTTCAAAAATATGCTGCCATTTACCCTTATTTTCTTCCGGAATTTGAACAACATACTGTGGGTATGCACTTAACTTGTCCTTCGCCCATGGTTTATGTCTTAATCGCATTTTGACACTCCTTCTTCCACTTATCGTTCAAACAATACCATGCATCAACTTTTCATGCAAGTCTCTTTTTTTACAACCTGTCCCATAAAGTGAACCTTCCATCAGTGGGGGTTAGTTGAACTTATCGGATCTTTACGGGCGAGTTTCAACACCTAGCTTCCTCGATTTCTCTGCATCCCCGAGTAGGGGTTTTACTGCCCGTTAAGTGTGGGATAAAAAGAAAGGATAATTTTACAAATAACAAAAAAGTATAAAGAAAAAAAGAATTCACAACCTATTAGTGAATTCCTTAAGGGTATTTGATTATTGCAGTTCGTTGCAAGAACCTGCAGAAAGGGTGTTTTCAGCATGCCAATCAATCATGAGCATCAAATAAATTTATTAAAAGATATTCTCAATAATCATCAATCTGATTGTTGTGGATCAGTTTCTGAATGTGAACAATTAGAAAGACTCATTACTTCATTAAAAGTAAATGGAAATATCGATCAAAATATTCTTCCAATACTGGAAGAAATCCATCAATATAGTCAAAAAGGAATTCAATCTTCTAATCTTAATCATCACATCGGCTCATACCAAGACCAGCTTTCCCAATGGGTGGATGATATTAATGGATTGTCTTAATTAATCCATATCATGTAAAAACTGAATCCATTTTTCCATTTCCGAATAGCGTGCTTTCTTTCTGTACCATTGTATGGAAGTAATTGTTTGTGCAACAACATACCATTTCATTCTAAGCAGCAATTGTTCGCTAAGCTCATATCCATATTTAGTTAGCCAATCTTTCCAATTTTGTTTCGGAATATACCAATACAACAGCATACCTAAATCAATGGCAGGATCTGCAATCATGGCGCCATCCCAATCGATTAAATACAACTGGTTGTCTTCAGACAGCAGCCAGTTGTTATGATTGACATCACAATGACAAACAACATGATCTTCGTTGTGGATATAAGGTAAATTCCTTTCCAAATATCGAATAGATTGATTAATAATAGGATAGTTCAAAAGTTCATCATCCAACTCAGCATTTATCACTGCAATAATCATACTTGGAAGGAGAGACGTTTTGCCAAGTCTTTTTAACATCTCTAATAAAGGCTTTGAGGTATGAATTTTTTTTAACAGCATTGCTACTCGATCATCCGTCATATCCGAATGACTAAACTCTCTTCCGATAAGCCACTGTTGAGCTGTAAATACATCTCCATTTTCAAATCTTTTTGTCCAAACAAGTTTTGGGACTATTCCTTCTGCTGACAATACGGCTAAGAATGGAGATGAATTTCTCTTTAAAAATAATTTCTGCCCTTTATTTTGGGCATAAAATGCTTCACCTGTTTCTCCACCTGCAGGGGTTATTTCCCAATCTTGTCCTAATAAATGTTCCAAAATTGTTCACCTACTATATATTATGCTCCCTAATTGATAGGTTAAGGAATCCCTGTTTGAATCTTTTGTACCCTATTTGCTGTAGGAAGAACAAACAAAAATGGTGTATCCAATAAACAACCAAACTCTTTTTAAAATATAATTCAGGCCTCAAATCAAAAACACTATTCACTTCTTGCAGCCTTCATGGTCTGGTAATTAAACTTATACGTAAAATTTATTTTTAAAAATATATTTCACTTTAGTAATAAAAAGTAATTATACAAAACAAAATAGAAAACGAATATAGTTATTAGAAAATAAATACAATGTGTACTTCATTTATCATCTTTTTAGAAATAAAAGTAAAAAACAGCTATTCCAATCAGTAACTGACAACAATAGCTATCACTTAAATATTATCTCTTATTTCATTTTTTAGTCAAGTGAATCTGACATTTAATATTATTTTTCAAAAATTTCTTTTTATTTACATTTTCTTATTCATCATAGTAAGAAATAATCCTGCTAAAGTTTTCCAATAACTGTAACACTAATAGGATAGATTGTTGTCTGTTCCTTTTGAATTGGTTCATTCTCAAGGTAGACTTTATCATCTTCTATCAGCTTTTTCCATTTACCTGAAGGCAACGGACATTTTACTTCTTTTTCACTTGCATTAATATAAACAATGATTTCTTTCCATCGGCCGAGCAATTCTATATTTTCCAACTTATATTCTACTATTTCATTCAAAACATATTGAATCTTTATATGTTTACGTATTTGATTCGCAGATCTCAAACGAAAAGCACTAGTTGTTTTTCTAAATGCAATAATCTTTTTGATAAATTCCACATTTTGTTTATAACGCACCATTCTATCCCAATTTAGCTGATTAATATGATCAGGTGATTGGTAACTGTTTTCCACCCCTTGTTTCGTTCGAAAAAATTCTTGACCACTATGCAAAAAAGGAATCCCTTGACTAAGCAGTACAAGAATGGTTGCTAAACAATGTTTTTTTCGTTTCTTTTCCTCTGACATGTCCGGATAGCAAATTTCAATTTTATCCCATAATGTGTGATTATCATGTGATTCAACATAATTAACAGATTGATGTGGTTCAGTAAACAAGCCATCAGGCTGCATAAGTCCTACGCTTCCAGCCAACAATTCATGGATATTATGTTCATCTCCACCTAAAGCAAAACCCTTATGATCTAATTGAAAAGTACTTCCTTTTATTTTATCTCGAAATTGATCGTTAAATTGTGCGATGCCAGGCAGTTCTTTCTGGTTAAGAATGATTGCTTTTTGCTTATCTGGCAAGGCGGTCTGTAAATTCCAACCCTCTCCAATTATTAAAAAATAAGGGTCATATTGAACACATAGACTGCGAACTTGATTCATTGTTTCAATATCAAGAATTCCCATTAAATCAAAGCGTAGTCCATCTATCTGGTACTCATTCAGCCAAAAACGGACAGAATCTAAAATAAATCTTCTTACCATCAATCGTTCTGAAGCAATGTCATTTCCTACTCCAGTTCCATTTGAAGGCATACCAAACGAATCATATCGAAAAAAATATCCAGGCACTATTTTTTCAAAGGAAGATTCTTCCTTTTTATAAACATGATTATATACTACATCTAAGATCACTCTTAGCCCCTGCTTCTGTACTTCATGAATCATTGTTTTTAATTCGCTTATTCGCGCATATGGATTTTGAGGGTCTAGCGAATAACTTCCATCTGGAACATTATAATGGGATGGATTGTAGCCCCAATTGTATGTTTTTATTTCTTCCAGTTCATCTACTTCTTCAAAATCATGCACTGGGAGAAATTCAATATGTGTGGCACCTAAATCTTTCACATAAGAAAGGCCTGTTATTTCACCAGTATTTGTTTGAGTATGAAGTTCAGCAGCCCCTACATAAGTGCCTTTTTTCTTTGCGCCGCTGTTCGGATGGATAGTAAAATCCCGAATATGTGTTTCATAAATAATACTGTCAACCGAATGTTCTATTGGAGGCAAAGCTGGTTTACTCTCTTTTGTTTTCGACAAATCAACGATTGCACCAGTTAATCCATTAGCACTAACTGCAACAGCGTACGGATCAACTGCTTCTCTCCATTCTAAGTTTATAAGAACTAGATAACTGTAATAATATCCTTCTAATTCCCCTTTGGCTTTAGTCGTCCAAACGCCTCTTTCTTTTCTTGTCATCATTAATTCTTTTCGTTCCGCTGCTGTTTTTTTCGGATCTTGAAGCACCAATTTTACTTGCTGGGCAGTAGGAGCCCATAAAGTAAATACACATTTGTCTTTTGAATATTCCAAGCCTAAGGGCCCAGAATAATAAAAGAGTTCATCAAATTCCTTTGTTCGAATAACCGCCCCTATTTGTAAATCCGTACTTTCATGATATTCATCTTCAATCGTATAGTTTTTTCCTATCACAACAGCGGCAGGTACTTTGCATATGTATTTCGTGAAATCTTTTAAGGTTTCTTTTGATTCAATTGATAATATAACTTTCCTTCCATCCTCTACTAAAAAAAAACTGTTTGATTCCCCTTGATGATAGGAATAAGGGAGTAAGATTGTAACAATCGTTATTTCATCTAAATAAGCAAAAAATTTACGCTTTATCGATAACAAAGCCTTCAACTCCTCTAGATTAAACATTCATTCTTCTTACAAAACTCACATGGTGACTCATTCCTCATCACCATAATTTTAAAAAACGATATTGCAAATCAAACATAATTTAAGACGGAGTGAGCATATCCGTTCACTTTTGTCCTGCGTATTCCCAGCTATTCTTCTTTTATATCCCATTCATACCTTCTCATACAAGTTGTTAAACAATGATACAATAGTTTTTCTGCTGTCTTTAGCTGAATAGCTTTTAACGGCGAGTGATTATGTCGCATGATTTTCAACCAATCATCATAATTGCGTTTTTCAATAATGGTCAAATGATGTGGAGCCATCGGATAATCAATATAGCCATTTCTTGTCAATATTGCCTTTTTTACAGGAAAATCAATTTCATATTTCTCCAATATTTTTTTTACTACTTTTTCTGTCTTATTGATTGTAATTAAAGGACTGAGGATTTTTTTTTCTTTATCATCCTTTTTCTTTGTCCAAAACTTTTCATTTGAGCCTACAAAAACAGCGGAATCTTCTGCTTCTAATAATGTTATGCACCAAACTCCAGTAGGTGTAATAATAATAGTATCCAATTCAATTGGAGCATTCTGCAATATAAAAACAGGTTTATAAAGTACTAAATAAGTATCCGGAAATCGCTGCAAGTAATATTTTAATGCTTCATCATAATAAAACGCCTTTTTTACGATTGATTTTTCCGTTAAGGTTGAGCTGGCCCATTTTAATTGAAATGGGAATAGTTGATTTAAAAATTGAACTTTTAAGTCTTCCAACGATTTGGGTTCTGCATAAAAATAGGGTTGGCATTCAAAATCCAACTCCTCTTCTTCTGCAGACAGTTCATTGCTATCTATATAAGGGATTGCTGCTTCGTCTTGTTTATTTTTCTGAAACATGCCTTTTAATTTTGTAAAAATAGACCCTTTTTCGTTCATCCATTCTTCTTCATGAAAAGTGCCCGCTTTAAGTAAAGAAGAAGTCAGCTCTATGTTGTCAAATGACTTTTTTACGCCTTCCCATTTTTGTTTTTTCAAACGTACAAAACGTGAGGGATAGACCAAAATATTTTGTTCATAACGTGAGATATAATCTTTTATTTTGATTAATTGCGCCAAACCGCTTCACCCTTTCCTAGGCATCACCCTTCTGAAAATCTAAACGTATAAATAGCTTCATATTTCGGCTCTTTTTCTACATGTGTTTGAAATAATTGAATGCTATCTACTTGAAATGCTAATTTTTCTTCTAATAGATTTTTCTCATTCAGCATTGACCTCGAAAAATTTTCTCCTTCCCATTTTCTTGCTAATGTAATATGAGGATGAAACGTTCTCTTTTCTAGTGTAAACTCAGATTTTCCGCATTCTTCATATACACGATTTCTTAGGGAATGCAGTTTTTTTTCTTCCTTGACACCTAACCAAAATACCCTTGGTTTATCAGAATCACCAAAAAAACCCAATGTGCTAATTTGTAAATAAAAAGAGCGTTCTTTATGTATTTGGTTATGTAATAAATTTATTAATGTCTGCAATTGCTCCTTGGAGGAAGATCCTAAAAAAGCAAGAGTAAGATGGTAATCTAATGGATGCACCCATTTTTTAAAAGGGAAGGAATGTTTTAAACCTTCTCTTGCTTCCTTTATTTTTTCTTTGATTTCTATAGGTAAATTAACTGCAATAAAATAGTGCGGCTGCGTCGACATGAAAACACCTTTTCTTTTTTCATATATATTATTGTACAATATAACGGTTCATTTTTAGTGACAAGGTTAAATGCTATTAATAAATATCATATAAACGCTATAATGCTATTATATATCCTTTATTGACTATTTTAATCCATATAATGCTGCTTTATTTTATGTTATTAAAATGTTTCTCCAATAAAATTCGCTCTTGTTAGCTGTAACTATGATTTTAGTTGTTTTTTTCCTATTCGTCCAATTTTGGATAATCAAAACAAGCATTTGTCTTCTGCTTATTTAAATGGAATTTCAATAAAAAAATTAAACAAAAATAGAAAAGGACAGGTCTTATCATGAAAATTTATGAAAATATTTCTCAACTAATCGGCAATACCCCATTAGTAAAATTGAACTCTATTGGAAAAGAAGGTGGTGCAAATATTTACGCTAAACTTGAATTTTTCAATCCAAGCAGAAGTGTTAAAGATCGAGCAGCCTTTCATATGATAGCTTGTGCCGAGAAAACAGGGAAGCTGCTTCCAGGAGCAACCATTATTGAACCAACAAGCGGCAATACAGGCATTGGTCTTGCTATGAATGCTGCTGCAAGAGGATATCGCGCTATCCTTGTTATGCCAGATACCATGACAAAAGAAAGAATAAACATATTAAAAGCATATGGAGCAGAAGTTGTATTAACCCCTGGTGAGGAGAAAATGCCCGGATCGATCAAAAAAGCTTTGCAATTGGCGGAAGAAATTCCTAATAGCTTTGTTCCAATGCAGTTTAATAATATCCATAATCCCGGCGCTCACCGACACACTACTGCGGTTGAAATCATGGAAGCTATGAAAAAGTTAAACAAGCCACTCTCTGCATTTGTAGCAACAGCAGGAACAGGTGGAACCATTACAGGAACAGGAGAAGTGCTAAAAGAGAATTATCCAAATTTATCGGTCCATGTAGTGGAACCTGCGGGATCTCCCGTTCTATCAGGGGGAAAACCAGGACCGCATAAACTGGTAGGTACTAGTCCTGGATTTATTCCAGAAATTTTAAATCAGTCTGTTTATGATGAAATTCATACCATTACAGATGAGGAAGCATATGAGTATACAAAAAGGTTAGCGAAAGAAGAAGGAATTTTAGCAGGCCCATCGTCTGGTGCAGCTTGTTTCGCAGCAGCAAAAGTTGCCAAAACGCTATCACCAGAGGATGTAGTCATTTTTATTGTATGTGATACAGGAGAAAGATATTTATCAAGTGATGTTTTTTCATAAGCAGTCCCTAGCATGCTTCTTTTCATTTCAACGGAGTTCCATATACGTTTATTATAATGGAGGTTGTAAATGCACCATTAAGAAGCCTGTTGTTTCTTCATCAGACAAAGCTATTTTTTGACAATTTGTAGGCATAAGCAACAGTAATTTTGACGTATTAGAAAAATTGGATACGATGGAAGGACGTTATGTAGATAACGCTAATTTTTTCCATACTGAAAACATCGATAAAATTTCTGATGACCAATTATATGATAAATTATTAAACGAATTTCCAGAATGGATCAAAGAAGCAAGAGAAAAAATATCCTTTTTTAAATAAAAAAAGCGTTTGTCGAAGGCTTCATGCCTTTTACCGACAAACGTTTTTATTTTCTATAAAGTAAACTTCCATCAGTGGGGTTTTCCTCATCCCCCACTGATGGTTAGTTGGGATCTTTACAGGCAGTTATCCCCCACCTAGCTTCCTCGATTTCTCGGCATCTTGAGATGTGGGGTCTTACTGCCTGTTAAGAGCGGGATAAAACTATTCTATTTCTCCACAGCAAGCAATAATTTCTTTTTTAAAGTAATCCTGTAATGTTTTTGTTGTTTCTCCCACTTCACCACTTGCAACAGGAACATTATTAACGGAAACAATCGGAGTTACTTCAGAAGTCGTACTGGAAAGAAACACCTCATCTGCATCGATTAAATCCTCGATAGAAAATGCCTCTTCTTTAACTTCCAACCCTTGTCTTTGGCAAATCTCCACGATTTTTTGTCTTGTAATTCCATTTAGAATGTACTGGTTTGCTTCATGAGTTCTTATCGTTTGGTCCTTTATTATCCATATATTCGAAGAACTTCCTTCTGTTACGGTTAAATCTCGATATTGAATACTTTCATAACAGTTTGCCTCCGCTGCTTTTTGTTTTGCCATTACATTTCCAAGTAGGTTTAAACTTTTTATATCGCAGCGCGACCATCTAATATCCTCCACAGTAATAGCTGAAACACCATTGGCTAAATTTTCTTTAGGGCGTTCAAGTGGTTTTGTATAGGCAATAAACATCGGTGGTACTTCACTGGTTGGATAAGCATGATTTCTTGGACATGTTCCCCTTGTAAACTGCATATAAACAATGCCATTATGTATATTATTTCTTCGAATGAGCTCTTCTAGTAATACCAATAATTCATGTACCGTATACGATATCTGAATATTGATTTTTCCACTGCTTGCCTGCAGTCGCTCCAAGTGCTCATTTCCTGTAAACATTTTGCCATTATAAACGCGGATTACTTCATAAATTCCATCCCCAAATTGATACCCTCTATCCTCTATATCTACTTTTGCTTCTTCTCTCGGAATAAATTCCCCATTCATTAACACGGTGCTCATTTCTCTTTCTCCCTTCAGCCCTACTATATTCTCTGTTTTTTGTAGGGAACATCCTTGAATTATTTAGCTAATTCATATATAGCCTGTGCATAGATAGCAGCGGCTTTTACTAAATCCTCTATATACATATACTCATCCTTTTGATGAGCTATATCTTCTCTTCCTGGAAAAAGCGGTCCGAATGCTACCCCTTGTTCTAATGAACGGGCATACGTACCTCCTCCTATGGAAATTAATTCTGCCTTCTGACCTGTTTGTTCCTCATAAACTTTGCTTAATGTTTTTATTAACAACGAATCTTTTTCAACATGATGAGGTTTGGAATTTGAATAATTTTCAATTAAAAATCCACATTCCCCCAGCAATTCATCCAGCTGAAGTTTTGTTTTTTCCATATTATTGGTTACAGGATAACGTAATGACAGACCCAACCTTCCACCATCATCCTTTGTATAAGACAATCTGCCGACATTGATGGTTAAATCTCCTGTAATATCGTCGTTATAAGCTATACCGAGTTTTCTGCCTCTAGAATCATCTGTAAAATAGCTAGAAAGTAGTCTAAAAAAAGGTGTCGCTTTTTCATCAAGCGATAAAGCTTGTAAAAATGCTGCGAGCTTCAATCCTGCATTTACTCCATTGTCAGGCTCTAATCCATGTGCCGAAACACCATCCAACTCTAAATGCAGGTTTCCTCTGTCCACTATATATCGACCAGTTGTATTCTGATGGATTAAAAATTCATTAAAACGCTGGATTACTTCCTGCTCGTTCTGTACACACAATACAGCTTTAGCAAAATCCGGAACCATATTATTTCTTCTGCCTGAGCGAAAAGATATTACTTCTGCCAATGCTTTAATTTCCAATTCTTCTTTTTCCCGGATTTGCACAATATCAAAATCGGCAATTCCCTTCTCTGCAAAAATAATAGGAAAATCAGCATCTGGAGCAAAGCCCATAGTGGGCATCTTTTCCTCTTGAAAATATGCATCCACACAACGCCATTGGCTTTCTTCATCTGTTCCAACAATCATCCTAATTTCTTTATTTAAAGGAAGATTCATCTCTTTTATTATTTTCATTGCATAGTATGCTGCAATGGTTGGTCCTTTATCATCCAATGCACCTCTTGCAAATATCTTTCCATCGCGTACTTCTGCACCAAATGGTTCACTTGTCCATCCATCTCCCTCTGGAACTACATCAACATGACAAAGAATCCCTATGCTTTCCTCTCCATCGCCAAACTGCAGATGGCCGGCAACATTTTTTATATTTTTTACATTAAAACCATCTTTTTTGCCTAGCTCCAGCATATAGGATAATGCTTCTTTTACCCCAGTTCCCAATGGTGCTTCTTCTGTTGCGCGCTCTTCATCTAATACACTTTTTATTTGCAATAATCCTTGCAAATCTTTTATTAATTCACCTTCTCGAATTTGGACTTCTTTTAACCAATCAATTTTATTCATATTATCCTCCTCTATAAGCGCTATCTAACAACAAAGAGATCAATATAGAAAAGCACAGACCCTTTTGTATTTTCTTCAAGTCGGAGCTGGCTATCTATCTAACATGATAAAGTGAACCTTTCCATCAGTGGGGGTTTTACTGCCCGTAAAAGAGTGGGATAAAAGTTAACTTACTTTATAGGAAAACATACCACAAATAAATTTGTAAGAAAAATAAAAACAAATTCAAGGATCAAATAACTAAACTTCTGTATATTTCATCCATTTCCCTCTTATTTTACCTTCATCTAAAAAAAGTGCAACCGCATATAGAAACTGATAACTGCAACCATGAGTGCCAAACTTGTTAATAGACTTATTGCCCACTTTTTTGCTAGATAAAAGCTCTGGTCCTCTTTATAAACGTTTAGCAACGGCACTACATTCATTATTTTTGCCCAAACGGCACGAGACCAAATAGTCAAGAAAAGAAGAAGAACAAAAAACACACTTATTCTTAACCAGACAGCCGGCAAAAGAAAAATGGCTGTTGATATAGAAGCGGTAATTTGGACATAACTGATCCAGTAGGAAGAGTTGCGGATAAACACTTTTATAAACAATTCTAGAAAACCTTTTACAGCCGTTCTTTTTCTAAATATTCGCCGTGAAGATCGATTCAAAAAAGGTGTTTTCCTCGTAGAATACGACGTTTTTTCTACCTGCATCGAAAATTGTAAAATGAGAGAAGTATAAGCCAGCTTCGCCCTTTTCTCCACCTCTACATCCCGATCAAACGAATTGGTTCTTTTTAATTTATTTAGATATACCAATGGATGGAAAATAAACATCAATATAATCAGTAAAAATAGGAAATTATTAGAGAAGTTTACTAGATCCCAAATAAAATACCCAGTACAAAATCCAATGATTCGGCAGGTTATACGGATCACTTTATTTTTCATATGGGAAAATATCAATTTAAAATGAATGATCCATAATTTAAAGATAGAAACGAAAAAAAACAGCTGTATGATTTGTATAACATTCCAATGAGATATAACCAAAAAATAAGGTAACGATAAACAGAGCAAAATTGCCGTTTCCACCAAATGGATGAAGCAAGAATAAAGATATCCCCACTTTTTCATTCCTGAAAAAAGGGAGGTATTTCTTATCAAAAAGACTTTATCTGCTTCTAATGCAAAAGTACGGATCTTGCCAGTCCAACAAAAACAATATAGAAGAAACAATCCAAAGGTTAACGAAATACGCTCCATCCAAACTGGTGGGGCAAGCCACCATGAATGATAAAGAAAAGAAAAAATGACTAAAGAAGGAACAACAAGATATAGAATAATGGTCCAGTCTAAAATCCTTTTTATCACATTAAATTGATAGTGAATACTTTTTATTAACCGGCTAAAAAAAAGGATAAAACTACTCATCTGCTGCTTCTCCCGCAATATAATGAAAACATTCAAATAAAGAACCATTATGCAATCCGCATTTTTCTCTAAATGCTCCTAGTGTTCCAATTGCAGTTAATGTCCCATGATGAATCATTAAAAAACGGTCGCAAATTTTCTCAGCAGTATCAAGAACATGTGTGGACATCAAAATGCCTGCTCCTCTTATTCTTTCTTCCTGTAAAGAATCCAACAACAGCTTCGTTGCCATTGGATCTAACCCCATAAACGGTTCATCAATAATATAAAAAGAGGGTTTTGTAATAAAAGCGAGAACAAGCATCGCTTTTTGCTGCATTCCTTTAGAAAAAGTTTGTGGAAATTGATGTTTATGCTCTTGTAAAGAAAACTTTTTTAATAGCCGTTCGGCATCAGAATGGAATTTTTCTTGCTCTAATTCTTCCACTGCTGCGATAAAATCTAAATGCTCCCATAAAGTTAATTCATCATAAAATACTGGCCTTTCCGGTATATAGCTGTATGTACATCCATTTTTTATCTTTATGCTTCCATCCATATGAGCCAACAAACCAAGCATTCCCTTTATTGTGGTGCTTTTCCCTGCTCCATTTGAGCCAATTATTCCTATCAACTCTCCACTTTGCAACTCAAAATCAATTGAATGAATAATGCTTTCATTACTTTCATACCCTGCCTTTTTTATGCTTACATGTAGTAAATCCAAGTAATATTCCCCTCCTTTGTTTATATACGGTTATAGGAGGATAAAAGTTTTTTATTTTCCTTTTTTTATGTAAAATATGATCTAGAGCTGGAGAGAGGATGAATGTTTTGGATTATATTAAGCAACTTCGAAAGTTAATTGGAAAAATGCCCGTCATTTTAGTTGGTTCTGTTGTCATTTTATTAGACGATAAAAAAAGAATACTGTTACAACAGAGAACTCATCCACACGGTGTTTGGGGTCTTCCAGGAGGACTAATGGAACCTGGAGAATCAACGGAGGAAACAGCAATTAGAGAAGTTTATGAAGAAACTGGATTAACCGTATCTTCTTTAAACTTGATTCAAGTGTATTCAGGTGAACAGTATTTTACAGTTGCAGCAAATGGCGATCCTTTTTATTCGGTCACCGCCGTTTACAATACCACTTCATACAGTGGTACTATTAAAATAAATGAAGAGGAAGCACTTGATTTAGCCTTTTTTGCAAAAGATAATTTACCAGAAGAAATGATCGGTAGCCACCTCCAGTTTATTAAAGATTTTTTTTCATTTACGCCTATATAAATATCCCCTTATTTCCTGCCAAGGTCACTGAAAAAGTGGTTTATTAGATAAATTATAGGTGAAATACTTGAATTTAGTACGATAAAAATGGTGTAGGTAGTTTGAGACGCGCCAAAATGTATCATATTAGGTTTAAAAGGATTTATTATCTACCTACCGTTAAAAGAAAATTTTTTACAAGGCAAATAAATAGGAGGAATAATCTTCAGATTATTTGCATAATTATCCACTAACTCCAATAGTATCTGCTATATGAATGTTTAATTGACAACTAGGAGGTGGTTTATATAGACAATATAAAGCAAATATTTTGTAAATTTCAGCAAATGATGTAGAATTAATCATAAAATAGGGGTACAATAATGATAAGAGTTTGACATTATGATAATGTGTTCACTATTAGCCAATGGAAAAGGAGTTGTCTGTGGAAAAGAAAATTACATACGCTTGAAGAATTTGTCTTCAAATAAGCTGTCGGTCGCAGGAATTTGCCAAAGGTTTGAAAAAAGGATAGGGAGTGGTTTATTGAAACCTTCAACTAACCGGATGTTAAACCGTATCAAATCCGTCTACATGTTTATTAGTAAGCGTGGAACTGTAACAACACAAGAGCTGGTGGAGGAATTTGGTATTACTCCTCGAACGATTCAAAGAGATTTGAATGTGTTAGCATATAACGACTTAGTGCAGAGTCCTAGTCGTGGAAAATGGACAACAACAAGAAAAAAAGTCAAAATGACTTCATAAATGGTGAATAGAACATGTTAGACTATTAAATTATTTAGTTTTTTTTATCTTGTCATTATGATTGCAGATTATCTAGCACCATAAAGCAAACATAAACAAGTATGCATGGAAAATTTATTATGTAATATAAAAACGCCCATATAATGAACAGCACCCAAATTGTAAACGTCTGTTCATTAAGATAAAGGGGCGTTTTTTATGTGCGAAAGTGAACTTTTTTACAGAAAATTCTCCTCATCAAACAGGATGCAGCCATCATTGACTTTATAAGCCATTCACCTATTTCCTTCCATTTCTTTAAAACTGTACTGGCAGCATTTCATCTTTTTATGGCTTTACATTCATAGCCTTCTTTATGCAAGTATTGCAGCAGCAGGCCCAAGGGGTTAGCTGTGGCTTGTCGATCATACAATAGAATATAACAGGTCTATGATGACCAAGGTTCTTTAATTGATTGATCGTTTCCCCTACATACCGTTTATCCTTATAAAACCAGTCGCGACTATCTATATCCCAATCCCTTGAACTACTCACCACTTAACAACCTTACGCTCTGGTTGAATTAGAAGATTCCTAAGAACACCAGTGCATCCACCAGTTATGGATCAGTTCCTGCGGTTTGAAGTCTTATCGCTTCGTTTTTGATATGGATGCTTGCGTTCCCATCACGATCATGGGTAACCGATTTCTGCAAAGTAATACTATCCACCTCCTTCAAAAAAGTACTGCTTCTTTCGTACAGGAAGTATCATACGGAGGAAAGTTTTGGCTAAAGCCAACCAACATTCATCTCCCACCTACTCATTGAGCTTTGTCCTCCATATTCCTTGAGGTGGGAGTCTTCTGTCGGGAAATGATAAAACTGTTTTTTTTATTTTATTATACCAATACATGAAAACTATTGTTTCTTCTATTCCAGAATAGACCGCTGAAAAAAACATCATTGTAAAAGAAAAACAAAATAGGCCTATAAAAAGGAAAAATGGTTATCTATACTACATATTTTGTCTATACTACCTCGTCCTTCTTACATACAGTATAGAGAACAAAAGACAAAGATAAAGGTGGGAAAGATATGCGTGATAACAACCATCCAAAAGATGGACATACCTTGGGAAAAAGCTGCAAAAGAAGACAAGTTTTTCCAATTGCAAGCACAACTGCCCAAAATTCAGTAATTGTAGGAGGACCTTCCAACAGAAATTTTCCAAGTGGTAGTAGTGGTGATAATCAAGTAACTACTAATACAACATTTCGCATTTTCAATGAACAACAAATAAGAAACTACTGCAAATATAATCCAGAAAGAGATTTTGATCGCTGTCTATCTGAGCATATAGATGCTGAACCATCTGCTTGGACAAGAGAACAAGCAGAACAAATTGAAATCACTCCAACCAATGTTACTAATGTTATCATGGAACCATTTCCAAGAATTTCACCAGACGTATGGATTTGGGATATGTGGCCATTAACAGAAAAGGATGGATCGATAGCGGTTCTTCCAGGAGGATGGAGAGTATTATTTGCCTTAACAGCACCAAGAAGTGTTTTACCAGGTAAACGACATGATGTTGCTAGAATTGGCTACTTCTACTCTAAAAATGGATTAGATTGGATTGAAGGTGGACATGTATTCCCAACTGGAGATGCATTCGGATCAAGGGAATGGGCAGGATCTGCGTTTGTAGAAAACGGTACAATTCATTTTTTCTATACAGCAACTGGACGACGCGGAGAAACCCAATTAACATTTGAACAAAGAATTGCTTATGCAAGAGGAGAAGTTTTTTCTAATCTTAATGGAGTTATTTTCGACAACTGGGATCCGCACCAAATCATTCTTGAACCAGATGGCGTGTTTTACCAAACATTTGAGCAATCTCAAGGTGGAGGGATTATTTACGCATTCCGTGATCCTTACTTCTTTAAAGATCCTGCAACAGGATGTGAATACTTGTTATTTGAAGGGAATACAGGCGGATTCTCTGGAGAAATTAATTGCGGCCCTGGAGTTCCTGAAGAAGCTTCATTATTTACAGGCAATATTGGAATTGCGCTTTTGAGAAACAATGATTTTACGGAATGGGAACTGCTTCCTCCTCTATTAGAAGCAAATTGTGTGAATCAACAGACAGAACGTCCTCATCTCATTGTAAGTGGTGGACGATACTATCTATTTACAGATAGTCATGAATTTACATTTGCACCAGGTCTTCAAGGAGGTCCAGGTCCAGATGGTTTATATGGATTTGTAGCAAGTTCTCTTCGAGGCAATTATGTTCCATTAAACGGCAGCGGACTTGTCGTGACAAACCCACCTCAAGAGCCGTTTCAAGCATATTCATGGCTCGTGCTTCCGGATTTCTCTGTACTAAGTTTTATTGATAATTTTGATTTACAGGGAATTCCAATCCAAGACGTAGGATTACTTCCACCAGAATTCCAATTTGCTCATTTTGGCGGCACCCTTGCACCTACCATTCAATTAGAGGTACAAGGCAGTACTACAAGAATAGTAAATGAATTAGAATTTGGATTAATGATGCTATCTCAAACGGAAAGCCCAAAATGCAATCAAAGGTTCTGCGATGAATGCGATTCTAATCATAGAGGTGATCATGCCTCTCCATGTTGTGATGAGCATCATATGAAAGAGAAAAATCCTCATCATCATGACAAACATTCCCAGGAGGATTACTTTGATGAAAGATCTAACCAATCTAACCAATCAAATCAATCTAATCAATCTAATCAATCTAGCCTTTTAAGTATTAATAATCTACTTCCAATATTAGGTTTATTACCGAAGAATGACATAAAAAATTTGCTCCAAAAAGTCTCTGAAGTACTGCTAAATGAAAATCGTAAAAAAAGCTGATTACCCATATAAAAATCCTATACAAGTAGATTTCAAATAATTCTCAAATCCTCTTCTTTCTTCAAAAGACATATTATTATAATCAAAGCCCCGATAACTTCTTATTTGTCTGAAGTTATCGGGGCTGAGTTCTTCTCTAGATTCCACCTAATTTTCTATTTTATTATTTAACTTCATATGAGTGTAACAACTCTACTTCTTCATCGGTTAATTCACGATATTCACCAAGTTCTAATGTGTCATCTAACAATAAAGGACCCATTGATATCCTTTTCAAATAGATTACTTTCTTATCAACACTTTCAAACATCCTTTTTACTTGATGAAACTTTCCTTCTGAAATGGTTAGTTCAATATCAGATGTTTCTCCCGATTTTAGTATCTTTAATTCTCCAGGTTTTGTTGCATATCCATCGTCAAGGACTACTCCATTTTTAAAGGCAGTAATATCTTCATCGGTTACCTCCCCTTTTATAACGGCAAAATATGTTTTTGGAACATGTTTTTTGGGCGACAAAAGCCTATGAGACAGCTTTCCATCATTTGTAATGAGCAAAAGCCCTTCTGTATCTTTATCTAACCGACCTACTGGAAACGGATTATACACCGAATCTTCTATTTGCAGCAAATCAACTACAGTTTCTTCTCTTGTATCTTCTGTTGCTGAAATAACACCTGGAGGCTTATTCATCATTAAATAAATAAACTCTTTATATTCCACGATATCACCGTATAGGGTAACAACATCTTTAGCAGGATCTACCTGCAGTTTTGCATCTTTTACAATTTCCTCATTTATTTTTACTACCTTATTTTTTAACAGCATCTTTACTTCTTTTCTGCTGCCATAGCCAAGATTTGCTAGCATTTTATCAATTCTCATTTTTTTCACAACCTAAACTTTTTTTCCATAATTGACTTTCCATTTAAAAAGGTAGTCTCAACTTTCGCTTAATACTTACTGCTCTCTCCCCAAATAAAATATAGATTAATTTCGTTCGATATGCTAAATAAGCATAAATAATGACTCCTAAAAGACCTGTTAAAATCACGATAATAAAAGAAGCAGCCACCGATTTGGTTGATAAAAACAGCGTTAACAGCTTATAAGTCAATTCCGAGCCAATAAGCATCATCACCGTAAACCCAAGGATCAGCACGCATCTTCTAAATACTAATTTAAAAGAATAGTTGGCATACACTTTAATGACAGCTAAATTAATAATAATAGATACTGTGTACCCTAATGCAGTTGCTAAAATCGCACCAACCGTTTCCCATTTTTCTATCAGCGGAATATTCAGGCTTAATTTCAACAAAATACCTACTAATAAACTAAGCATGGTAAAACGCTGCTCATTGATCCCTTGCAGAATAGCTGCTGTTACTGCATATAAAGAAAATAAAATAGCAACTGGTGAATACATCCTTAATACTTCTGTACCCAATTGCAGATCTGCTGTTCCGTAAAAAAGCCTATATACCGGCTCTGCCAAGACAGATAATCCAATAGTGGCCGGTAGTGTAATAAACAGCAGCACTTGAAACGTTTGATCTAAATTGTATTTGACATTCAATTGATCATTCTTAACAAAAGCTTTTGTAATCATTGGCACTAACGCTAACGAGAAAGCAGTAGCTAATGAAACTGGGATGATGACAATTTTATGTGTTTGATAATTAAAGATCGTTAAAGCCGTTTCTGAAACGGAACTCAACCCAATATTAGCCATCGCTAAATTGAAAGTTGTAGTATCAACTAGCTGAAAAAGCGGGTTTGCAATCCCAACAAATACAAATGGTGCAGCTGAAATAAGAATTTCTTTATACATAGAGGGCAGTGAAATATTGGTTAATTGCCCTTTGTCATTCAATAACAGCTTGTCTAGATTTCCTTTTCTTTTACTCCAATACCATAAAAGAACAGCAAGGCCTCCAAGAGCACCAATAAAGGCTGCAAAAGTTGCAATACTAACAGCTGTAATTAATTTTCCTTTTAGTACATAGATAACAATCGCCGCACCGCCAAGCAAAAACACAATCCTTACAATTTGTTCTATTACTTGTGAAACGGCAGAAGGTCCCATCGATTCATGTCCTTGAAAAAATCCTCTGATCAAACTCATAAATGGAACTACTATTAAAGCAAAGCTTACTGCGCGAATAACAGTAGTTACATCCTCCACTGTGGAAACTAAATCATCGTCCGGAATAATAATATCTGCTAAATAGGGCGCTATAAAATATACGAGTAAAAAAGCGACAACCCCAGTACAAGACATGACAAGCAAACCAGATTTAAATAATCTTCTTCCTAAAGCATATTCTCCCATTGCGTTATATTTGGAGATGAATTTACTAATAGCTAAGGGAATTCCAGCTGTTGCAATACTAATTACAATAGAATAAACTACATAAGAATATTGATATAAAGCTGTACCTTGTGTTCCGACAATCATATTAAATGGGATAACATAGAATAACCCCAGCGCTTTTGATATAATCGTTCCTAATGTTAGAATAAATGTACCTCTTAACAATTTTGATGACATAAAATCCCTTCCTTAAATGGATCTCAATAAAAAATGAATCTTCCATAATAGAAGAAGTCTTTTCCACCTTTTATCGTTTAAAAAACTCCATATGTATAGTAAAGCTTGCTAATATTTGCTAACATAACAAAGTATTTTAACATGAAAAGACACTTCTACAAACATGATATATAGAAGATTTCATGAACATTTTTAGACACACTATTAGTAGTTTACTCTTTCTTCCCAAGAAACGCTACTTTGTATATTAGAAAATCATAAAAAAGAGAGTTGATTATCGATGCATTATGATGTAATTGTAATCGGAGGCGGTCCCTCTGGATTAATGGCAGCAATAGGGGCAGCTGAAAATAAAGCGAAAGTATTATTAATTGATAAAGGAGACAAGCTTGGCAGAAAGCTTGCTATTTCAGGAGGCGGGAGATGTAATGTTACCAACCGCCTTCCAGTGGAAGAAATCATTAAACATATTCCTGGGAATGGCCGATTTCTATACAGCGGATTCTCTATTTTTAATAATGAAGATATTATTGCTTTTTTTGAAAAGCTTGGCATTGCTCTAAAAGAAGAAGATCACGGAAGAATGTTCCCTGTATCCAACAAAGCACAATCGGTCGTTGATGCTTTATTAAACGAATTAAGTAGACTAGGGGTTAAGGTAAAAACGAATACATCTGTAAAGAAGATACAATATCCAGAAAATTCTTCTAAAAAGATAATTTTAGAAAATGGAAGAACAGAATCCTGCACTTCATTAATTATTGCAGTTGGCGGAAAATCTGTTCCTCATACCGGTTCAACAGGTGATGGATATCCTTGGGCAAAAAAAGCAGGACATACGATTACTGAATTATTCCCAACAGAAGTTCCGGTCACTTCTAGCGAACCTTTTATCAAAGAAAAGGTTCTCCAAGGTTTATCCTTAAGAAATGTCGCACTAAGTGTTTTAAATCCAAAGGGAAAAGCACTGATTACCCATCAAATGGATATGATTTTTACTCATTTTGGCATAAGTGGTCCAGCTGTTCTCCGATGCAGTCAATTTGTCGTAAAAGCTTTAAAAAAATGGAATTTATCAGAAGTTGCAGTTTCGATTGATTCCTTTCCGTCTATTAAGGAAGATAAGCTGCTCGAGGATATAAAGCATATGATCAAAACAGATTCAAAAAAAGCAATTAAAAATACATTAAAAGGTTTTTTGACTGAACGCTATCTGCTCTTTTTGCTCGAGCTTGCAAAAATTGATCCAGCTGCCCAAGGAGCTACTATTGCTTTAGACAAGTTAAAACTATTTGCCTCTTATTGCAAAGCTTTTTCCTTCAAAGTAAATGGAACACTAGCATTAGAAAAAGCATTTGTAACTGGAGGAGGAGTTTCCATAAAAGAAATACATCCAAAAACGATGGGATCCAAGTTAATGGAGGGTCTTTATTTTTGTGGAGAAATATTGGATATTCATGGATATACAGGTGGATACAATATAACTTCTGCATTTGTAACAGGAAGATTAGCTGGAGTGAATGCTGCTGCATACGCCCTGCAGCATTCTGCATCTATCAAAGAATAAAAGTGAACCTTTCCATCAGTGGGGGTCTTACTGCCCGTTAAGAGTGGGATAAAAAAAGCTGAGTGCAAATATGCGCTCAGTTTCTATTTTCTATAAATAACCATCGACGAAAAACAGTAAATCTGTTCATCCTCTTCTTCCTGGATTGCCGCAACATTATATTTAATATCAATAAGTTTTTGTTCGTCTATTTTTTCTAAAAACTTATTCATCTCCAGCTCTAAGTCTTTTTCATGCTCTTGATCGAATAATTTAACTTTTATCATGGGCTGCCCCTCTCCTTAAAAGACATAATATTTCTATTATCAGTTTAGACAAAATTTATATTATTCAATCATTTCTTCGTCCATTCTTTAAAAACAAGGAGTAGAACAATCCAATAAAAATGGAATATTCCATACCGTTTTTTTCAGCTGCAAAACACAACTACATTGAAAAATTGATTCTATTCCATAACAAAAGATGAATAAAAAAGACTAAAATAGAATCATATCGAATCCTCACTAATCGAATTATTAGTGTTATTATTTCCTAATCTATCCTATTTATTTATGAGGAGATGCTTTTCATTATCTGCTCTTTTAAGGTAATAAACAAAAAGCTCTCCCGACGCAATATTATCGCACAACGTGGAAAAGCTTTTTTTATTTATTCAGTTTCGCCTCTCCAATCAAGCATGCCACCAAGCATATTTATTACTTGAAAGCCTTGGTCTTGAAGATAATAACATACATTTTCGCTTCTAACGCCAGATCGACAAATAAAAACATACTCTTTTTCTTTTGAAAAATAGTCTAAGTGTGCAGGGATATCATTCATTTTAATATGTTTTGCTCCAGGAATCATGCCCTGAGCCACTTCTTCGTCTTCCCGTACGTCAACCAGCTCTATTTTTTCTCCATTTTTTAATTTTAGTTCTAACTGCTCCGTTGTGATCTCTTTTATTTCCACTCTTCTTTTCCTCCATCTATTTTTTTATAAATAAGTTTATCCCACTCTTAACGGGCAGTAAGCCCCCTAACCTCAAGATGCTGAAAACGAGGAAGCTAGGTGGGGGATGAAGAACCCGCCACTGATAGAAAGATTCACCGTATTATCACTATGTAAATATTTATATCTTATTGTAATATAGAACAAACCATCCGAAGATGCAAATAAGAGGATTGTAGGAACAAAAGCGCAAGCGCCTTGATCATCACTGTACAAACTGGCCGATTAACTACGCCACGGCCTTATGTCTTCATCGGCACTTGTACATCCTGTACTTCGGAAGGGCTTCGACTGAGATAAGGCGAACCTTCCATCAGAAAATGTTTTCTTCCTGATGGTTAGATGAGTCGATCGGCCGTATACGGACAGTATGTCTAAATTAAGACTAGGCTTCTCAATTTAGAGCTAACCTATCTAAAATAAAGGAATTACTGTCCGTTAACGGTGGATAAAGGAAACACGATGAGCGCTAGCAAATCGATGTTGACTTATCGTAGGGAGATGACCTGAAGCTTGATAGGCGATAGGCGCTGGCCGATTAACTCCGCAAAAGAGGAAAATCGACTAAATACGCAACGTCCTGTTGCAACGTCGATTGACCCGCATCCTGCGAGCCTGTTGCAACATCGGCACTAGTACATCCTGTACGTCGGAGCTGGACGTGGACCAAACTGCTAAGTTATCCACAACTCTATTTCGTTTATAATTTCCTAGACAGCAAAAAAAAAGGTTCAACAGTGGATTGCTTTCCACGTTGAACCTTTTTTTTATAACTATTTAGTTAGCTACAATATTTACTAATTTTCCTGGTACCGCAATTACTTTTCGAACTGTTTTTCCATCAATTTGTTCCTTCACTTGAACATCATCCATTGCAATTTGCTCTAAAGCTTCTTTATTTGCATCTGCTGGAACCATAAGTTTTGTCTTTACTTTTCCATTAATTTGCACAACAATTTCTACTTCATCATCTACTAATTTTGCTTCATCATATGCTGGCCAAGCTTCATAGGCAATAGTAGAAGACTGTCCAGTCACCATTTCCCAAAGTTCTTCAGCAATATGCGGACAAATAGGTGAAAGTAATTTCACAAATCCTTCTACATACGATTTCGGCAATGTATTGGCTTTATAACATTCATTTATAAATACCATTAATTGAGAAATAGCCGTATTAAATCGAAGGCCTTCTATATCATCTGTCACTTTTTTTACTGTTTGATGGTAGATTTTGTCTAAAGATTTTTCTTCATCTATATCAGTAATTTTAGCTGATAGAGTACCATCATCATTCATAATCAATCGCCAAATGCGGTCAAGGAATCGTCTTGCACCATCAAGTCCTTTTGTAGACCATGCAATAGATGCGTCGAGCGGCCCCATAAACATTTCATAAAGGCGTAGTGTATCAGCGCCATGTGTCTCCACTATTTCATCTGGATTAACGACATTTCCTTTTGATTTACTCATCTTTTCATTATTTTCTCCCAAAATCATTCCTTGGTTAAATAATTTTTGGAATGGTTCTTTCGTTGGAACGATTCCTAAATCATAAAGGAACTTATGCCAGAATCGAGCATAAAGCAAATGCAATACTGCATGCTCAGCTCCACCAATATAGATATCCACAGGCAGCCATTCTTTAATTTTTTCCGGGTCTGCTAATTTTTCACTATTTTTTGGATCAATATAACGAAGATAATACCAGCAGCTGCCTGCCCATTGCGGCATAGTATTAGTTTCACGACGACCTTTTTTGCCTGTTTCAGGGTCTACAACATTCACCCATTCCGCAATATTCGCAAGTGGTGATTCTCCTGTACCAGATGGTTTAATTTCCGTTGTTTTCGGAAGGGTTAATGGCAATTGTTCAATCGGAACTCCTGTCATTGTTCCATCTTCCCAATGAATAATCGGAATCGGCTCTCCCCAGTAACGCTGGCGGCTAAATAGCCAGTCGCGCAGTCTGTACGTAATTTTCTTCTTCCCGATCCCTTTTTCTTCCAGCCAAGGAATCATTTTTGCAATTGCTTCTTCTTTATACAATCCGTTCAGGAAGTCAGAATTTACGTGCTTGCCATCCCCTGTATAAACTTCTTTTTCTAAATCTCCGCCAGCAACAACCTCTTTAATCGGAAGGTTAAATGTTTTGGCAAATTCATAATCTCTTTCGTCATGTCCAGGAACTGCCATAATGCTGCCAGTTCCGTAGCTGACCAGAACATAGTCTGCAATCCAAATCGGCAATTTTTCTCCGTTTACTGGATTAATTGCATAAGCACCTGTGAAAACGCCTGTTTTTTCTTTTGCAAGATCCGTTCTTTCTAAATCACTTTTGCTTTTTATTTTTTCTAAATAAGCTTCTACAGCAGTTTTTTGTTCAGCAGTTGTAATTTTTTCAACAAGTGCATGTTCTGGAGCTAAAACAGCATATGTTGCACCAAATAATGTATCTGGTCTTGTCGTGAAAACTGTAAAAGTTTCATCATAATTGTCGATTTGGAATGCAACTTCAGCACCTTCTGAGCGGCCAATCCAATTTCGCTGCATTTCTTTAATGCTTTCAGGCCAATCCACTTCTTTTAAGTCATCAATTAGGCGATCTGCGTATGCTGTTATTTTTAGCATCCATTGCTTCATCGGACGTCTTTCCACAGGATGTCCGCCGCGCTCGCTTTTTCCATCAATAATCTCTTCATTGGCTAACACCGTTCCAAGTGCAGGACACCAATTAACAGCTACTTCGTCTACATAAGCAAGCCCTTTTTCAAATAATTGCAAAAAGATCCATTGTGTCCATTTATAATATTCTGGATCTGTTGTATTAATTTCACGGTCCCAATCATAAGAGAATCCTAGTGACTTTATTTGACGTCTAAATGTGTCTATATTTTTTTTAGTAAAAATCGCTGGATCATTCCCAGTATCTAATGCATATTGTTCTGCTGGCAAACCAAATGCATCCCAGCCCATTGGATGCAAAACATTAAAGTCCTGCATTCTTTTCATACGGGAAAGAATATCAGTTGCTGTATATCCCTCTGGATGTCCAACATGCAACCCAGCTCCTGAAGGATATGGAAACATATCAAGTGCATAAAATTTCTTTTTGCCCATTTCTTCACTTGTTTTATAGGTTTTATTTTCTTCCCAATGGTTTTGCCATTTTTTCTCTATCTCACGATGATTAAAACTCATCTTTTTTCCTCCTATAGTGAAAAATATCCTATGATATCTTCATTTATTCAAAATAAAAAACCTCTCATCCCAAATAGGGACGAGAGGTATTATGTATGATCTCCCGCGGTACCACCCACATTAGTGAAAAACTCACTCACTTCGTTAAACCTTAACGCGGTGGACGGCAAGCATTACTGTTAGTTCACACTTGCAACTCAAAGGTGAGTTCAAGATGTTTTTTGGCTCGACTTTCACCAACCGTCAGCTCTCTAATGCAAAAAATCATCTTTACTATTCCTTATCCATGTTTTTTCCCTATATCTTTTACCTATTGTATTGTATTTCTTGTAAGGATGCAAGTAGCCTGACAGCAAATATGGGCTCTAGGATGAAAAGCCATTTATAATTATCAATAGTTGAAGGCTATACTTCGAAAAAAAAACGGATGCTTTTTCACCTGTATAAACCATATCGCCACTGAATATACAATATTATTATATGATTTGCGCTTTTTTTTCGTTCCTGATCTTCTTATTTGTCAAAACGGTCTGCTATCCATTGCAATAATTTTAAATCTTGATTTTTTCCTGCGATAAAAGATAATCCGATTGGTGCTTCTTCTATTTCAGCAATTGGAACATTCACTTGCGGCAATCCTGATAAGCCTGCAATACAGCATAATTGCAATGTTTGGCTTCTGCGAACCTCAAGATCTTCTGTCGGCAAGTTTAATAATGGTGCTACATCTGGTGCCGTTGGAATAACAAGGATTGCATCATCTTGTAAAAGCTGTTCCATTTTATGACGGATGTTTATTCTTTTTTCAAGTGCTGTTTCCACTTCATCAGCTGTTACTTTGCTTGCCATTTCAAATCTCTCTCTAATTCCAGGACCGAATGTTGGATTTTCCTTTTTAATCCATTCACCATGCTCTGCCCAAATTTCATTTGCTTGAAGAATACGGAAAACTTCCTTCCATTCTTGAAGTCCTTCTTCAGCGACTATTACAGATTCAGGATTTTCCACTATGCTCGGTAATTTGGATTGAAGCAGCTCTTTTACTTTTTCATCTGTTAATTCCCATGCGTCATCTGCTATTAAAAAACGAGTAAAAGGCTTTTGCTCCTCTTCTTTTGAATCGATTAAGGTTTTCCCTACTTTTAGTAGAACTTCTGCTTCTTTTGCCATCCATCCAACCGTATCAAAGCTTTTTGCTAAAGGAATAACTCCTTCAATTGGAACCAGGCCGTGTGTTGGACGAATGCCAAATAATCCACAATAAGAAGATGGAATTCGAACCGAACCGCCTGTATCTGTTCCTATTGAAAAATCTGTCAGCCCTCCTGCAGCTGTTACTGCTGAACCACATGAGGATCCACCTGGAATTCTTCGAGGATCCTTTGGATTTACAGGTGTCCCATAATGATAATTTTCTCCATTAAGACTGTACATTATTTCATCTGTAACAGTGGTTCCTTCCAAGGTCGCTCCACTTTGCAGAAGTCGAGTAAGTGCCGGTGCAGTATTATCAGCTGCTTCATGTGTTCTAAGCCAATCTGGATTGCCAGCAGAAGCAATATGCCCTTTTATTTGAAAAACATCTTTCACGGCAAAACGCATATTCGCTAATTCCCCGTCTCCTGTCGCTTCTATCTTTAAGTCTTTGTCCATATATGCCCCATAATTGTTTGTCATTTTAACATCTCCCATTATTCCAATTATTTTATTATATTTCTACAACAAATGATCCACTAAATTATAGTCTTTAATGGTCCATTTCTTCTCTTTATAATGAATATTGCTGATACATGCATTCATCAAATATGTATTCTCTAAGGTAATCTGATTTTCTGATAAAGTACTTAGAAGGGTATGGATTACTGCACCATGCGCTACTAATAATACATTTTTTTCTGGATAGGATAAAACCACTTTCTCGAGACCCCTGCTGATTCGATTCATTAATTCTTCCCGAGATTCCTGATTAGGATATTCTAAATCAGGATATAAAATTTCTCTTTCTTCTCTTGTTTTACCTTCAGCGTCTCCAAAGCTTCTTTCCATAAACTCTTCCATTTCGACAAGAGGCAAATTTAATGCTCCGTTAATAATCATTGCTGTTTCTTTGGCTCTTTTTAACGGGCTTGTTACGATAATGTCCCAATTAGAGCCTTTTAAATGATCCCGGCAATTCTCTGCTTGTTTTATGCCTTTTTCATTTAGTGGAATATCTGTTTTCCCTTGTATTTTCCCTAACGCATTCCAATCCGTTTCTCCATGTCGTATTAAACAAATATTGGTCATGAACTCGTTTCCTTCCTAAAAACATAATATCCTATCTATTAATGTAGTCGAAAAAATCTTATTTTTCAATTAAATCATAAGGAAAATATAGAACGAATTAACATTTTCCCTTGCTGTTACTTAGGAGGCATTTAGTCAAATCCGCACTGTAATGCTTTTCTTCTAAAGACTTAATCATTATATGATACAATGGTACCAATATAGTTTTTTCAGTACCAACGAGGAGGTGTCTGCTTGGATAAGGAGTTCATCTTGAAAGAAACACTTTTTTTAATAAAAGAAAAAGGATTTACTTTTACGGTTAGTGATATTGCTGCAAAAATTGGAAAAAGCAAACGAACAATCTATGCTTTATTTTCATCAAAAGAAGAAATTATTGAAATGTTAATCACAAATATCATAAAGGAGATGAAACAAAGGGAAGCTGAAATAGCGGAAAATAATGAATTAACTGCACTAGAAAAAATAAACAGGATATTAATTAGCTTGCCGAATGATTTTGATTTGATAAATATACGTTTATTAACAGAATTGAAAAAATATTATTATGAACAATGGAAAACATTAGATGCATATATCCAACAGGATTGGTCTACGATTAGAAAGCTGCTTCAGCAGGGAATGGACGATAAAGAAATACGCCATATAAATATTGATCTTTTTATTCAACTTTATTTAGGGAGCATCAGTCAAATTTATGATGTGAATTTCCCATTAAAACATGATTATTCTATGAAACATATTTTAACTTCTACTATGGAAATTCTTTTGCATGGTATATCAAATCGTTAAATGAATACAAAGAATGATAAAGAAAGAAGGGAAGTAGGATGCAATGGATATTCCTTAGTTTAGCGATTCTTTTTGAAGTTGCTGGAACTGTAAGCATGAAGTTTTCCTATGGGTTTACAAAAATTATCCCAAGCATTTTGCTTGTTATTTTTTATATTGCTGCTTTCGGATTTCTTACTTTAACATTAAAGGATATGGAGGTTTCCATTACTTATGCTATTTGGTCAGGACTGGGAATTGTACTAACTACTATCATTGGATTTTATTTTTTTCAGGAAAGTTTAAATCCGTTAAAAATTTTTTCTCTTGTACTCATTATTGCGGGAGTTATTTTGCTGAATTTATCCAGCAATCACGGCACCATTAATCAGTCAAACGAAAAAGAAGCCAATTCACAATCAAACTAGGTCGAGAGGAATTACCTCCAATTTTCTCCTATAGGTAACAGTCATTAGCAGTCAGCGTAACACCTCGTAAAAATTATTAATAGCGCCTTCCCCATCTTCCTTTTTTGATGAGGAAGGCTTACCACGACTGGAAACGGCCTATTTTGATTGCTCTGGCTCCGGTCTAAATTTGGATTTAACAGGTTGTCCACCCGTTTTTTCATATTTCTTTTTAGATAACTTAACTGGCTCAAACGCTGAACCAAGTTCTATATCTTGACTATTTATTCCATTTCGTGTTTTTTGTTCTGGATTATTTAGCTTTGAACGTTTTTTCATTCTTTTCCCCCTTAATGCATTTGAATAGTCATTTCTGCTTGCAATTGGTCAAGTCTTATTTTCATTCTATTTAACTGCTCACGCTGCTGTGGATTTGCACTATGTGCCATTACAATCAAATCATTTGTTACTCCTTCTAGCTTTAATTGGGCTTCACTGAATTCATCCGTATTATAGTGCTCTTGCATGCTTCCAATTTTATTTTGTTCTTGTGCATAATCTATGACCTCATTGCATCTTTGCAAAAGTTCATCCACTGATTGTCGAGTCGCCATTTATTAGACCTCCCCATTACCTTTAGAAGCAAAGTGCTTCTCGCTTATTATTGGTTAATACTGTACGTCTTATAACTTCCTTTTCTTTACTGTATAACTCCATTAAGCAATAGCTTTACTCTGAAAAAATCTATTTGGAGAAGCCGTAAACTCATGTTAAAATTTTGTATGGAATAGTGTACAGAGCCTTTATTAGATTTGACGCTCCTCCTTTCCTTGTTAGATCGTGGAGAAGAAGTACGAGTCTCCATGGAAGTTGCGATAAAAAAATAAATTAAACTTCATGTTAGGAGGTTGTTGATATGAATCACAACCCTTTTCCATATGCTTCCGATAATAAAAGATATCACACATGGAATTATCATTTGCGAAATGAATTTGGGCATAAAGTGTTTAAAATCGCCTTGGACGGCGGCTTTGATTGTCCCAATAGAGATGGCACTGCAGCTTACGGTGGCTGTACATTCTGCAGTGCCGCAGGTTCCGGTGATTTCGCCGGGAATCGCGTCGACAGCTTAGAAAAACAGTTTCATGATATAAAAAACAAAATGCATGCAAAATGGAAAGATGGCAAATACATGGCTTATTTCCAGGCTTATACCAATACACATGCACCTGTTGAAGAATTACGCGAAAAATATGAAACGGTGCTTAACCAAGAAAATGTGGTTGGCCTCTCTATTGCCACTCGACCAGACTGTCTTCCAGATGATGTTGTTGAATATTTGGCAGAATTAAATGAACGAACCTATTTATGGGTCGAATTAGGATTGCAGACAGTGCATGATAAAACAGGCGACTTGATTAACCGTGCCCACGACTTTTCCTGTTACGAAGAAGGCGTTAAAAAGTTAAGAAAGCATAACATTCGAGTATGCTCTCATATCATCAATGGGCTTCCATTAGAAACAAACGACATGATGATGCAGACTGCTGAGGCGGTCAGCAGCTTGGATGTACAAGGAATAAAAATCCATTTGCTTCATTTATTAAAAGGAACACCTATGGTGAAACAATACGAAAAAGGTATACTTGAATTTCTTACATTCGACGATTATGTATCTTTAGTATGTGATCAGCTGGAGATTTTACCACCAGAAATGATTATTCATCGAATAACTGGAGATGGACCGATTGAATTAATGGTAGGCCCAATGTGGAGTGTAAATAAATGGGAAGTGTTGAATAGCATTGACGCAGAATTAAAGAAAAGAAATAGCTGGCAAGGGAAATACTATAAAACAAACAAGAAGGCAACAGTATGAAATTAGACCGAATTCTCCCTTTTGCCCGCCGCTTATTGGAAAAAAGTGTAGCTGCTGGAGATATAGCCGTGGATGCTACCATGGGAAATGGACATGACACCTTATTTCTAGCAGAACTTGTAGGCGATTCAGGAAAAGTGTTCAGTTTTGATATTCAGCAAGCTGCACTAATTGAAACAGAAAAAAAATTAACAGAACATACATTAAATGATCGTGCAACTCTTTCTTTACGTGGGCATGAACACATTAAGGACATTATTCCGGAATCGTATTATGGAAAATTAACAGCAGCCGTTTTTAACCTTGGCTATTTACCTGGTGGGGATAAATCTATTGTAACAACAGCAACCACTACCATTTCTGCCATTGAACAGCTGCTGGACATAATGGCACCTGAAGGCATCATTGTTATGGTAATTTATCATGGACATCCAGAAGGAATGCTGGAGAAGGATGAGCTTTTATCATATGTAGAGTCCATTAATCAAAAAGATGCTCACGTACTGCAATACCGCTTTATGAACCAGGCGAACAATCCTCCATTCATTGTTGCGATTGAAAAAAGATAATAATAATTATCCTTTTAGATAGGTATATGTTAGCAAAGGGAGCATACAATTTTGATGCTCCCTTTACGTTGACAAATCGTCTTTTCATTCATCTATCCTACATTTCTTTAAAACTACGTTCATGTAAAAATCTTCTACCTGAATACAAGTAGACTCTCAGCACGGATTAACGAGAAGAGCCTTATTTTAAAAGGGTTTTCATTATACTAGTAGGCACTATTTTTTGAAATTTACGGTAGGCTCTTCCATTTAAATAAAAAAAGTAGCCGATCGGACCAGATGTTTTAATCATTTCTCTTGCTAGTTTCCTAATATTCTGCTGCCTATTTACTTTTTCGTCAGATAAATAAACACCCAATAACCCTCTGTTGATTAATTTATGAAACTGTTGATGTGGAAGTGCTTTCGTATGCTTATCAGCTTCTACTACAAAATATTTCAAACGATTAAAAAGCTCTTTTTCATCTTTATAATAAAAACAGAAGTTTAAATCACCACCAGCTCGATCCTCTTCTTGATCAATAAAATAATCTAATAAAATATGCAATCCTTGTATATATGGAAAATATCCATCTCGGATATTTAAAGCATGATTTGGTTTAAAATCCTTACGGAATGCATAGGAAACTAAACAAAATATTCCCAAAGTAGAACCGGAACATGCAGAAAATTCATACCATTCCATCTCAGGGATAAGATGCTTATTGCCATCAAACCAAGATCTTAATCGAGGAATTCGTTCTTCTACGATTACATGCTTATGAATTTGCAGGTCACAATAATAGCCGCAGAGCTCCATTAAATACTCTTTAATATGTATATAATTATCCAGCTTAGAAAGGGCTTCACGACAAGTTTTTGCTAAATCATGCAAGTATCCCCCATCATCTTGATCTCCTCGAAGACGATAATAATTATTTGGCTTTGCATCCAATGTTAGTGCATGCATCATGGATTCATGCAATGCAGAAAAATCTTCTGGATCAAGTGAAGTACTGCGGTCACATAAATTATCCAAATAATCACTGATTGTCTGATAGGCAACAATGAATTTTATTGCATCTTTATAGTTCTCCTTTGCAATAAGAGCCATTATTGATCCGCCTTCGCAATGAAAGGTCTTTTGCTCAATACTTGCTAAAGCTTGTTTTCGAAGCTCTTGATTTGGTATGGCATTTGCTCTATCTGTCCAGTATTTTAATTCTTTATGAACAACAGGAAACACTTTCAAATAGACTTTCGACATTAAAGAAAGCGGCATAATTGGTACTGACATGTTAAAAACCTCACTTATAGTGTGTGTTCAAAAAAAGCGGATTTGGAGAGGAAGCCAACAGATAATTTGCTGCTTAACTTTTGGTTCCATTTTGAACACCCTCTTATACAATATACCCAACAGATTTTAACTGACTGATGATAAAATCCTTTGCATATTCATAAACTTCTTCTCTTTCTGGTTCATTAAATATTTCATGATAGCATTTCGGCCATTCTTTATATCTCTTTTCAGATAATGGTACCATATTAAACCAGTTTTTCACCATTTTTTTATCTACTACTAAGTCCCCTCCTCCTTGCATTAACAATAGAGGGAGGTCTTGTGTTTTATTCACTTCGGTAAATGCAAGCTTAATTGCACCAACCAACTCTCGGTACCATCTAACCGATACCTTTGTTATATATAATGTATCATTGCAATCAATTTCGCGAACGGATTCATTCCTTGTAGCTAATTCGATTGTTAAGCCTGTCTTCATTCGGAATGTCGGAATCAATTTATTTAACAATACCGATAGCAAATTTAACATCCTATTTGGATTATTAATTAATCCAAAACAAGGAGATGATAAGATTAACCCCGCCAGCTTTAATTTTTCTTGCTGCAGCAATCGAATAGAAGCTAAGCCACCTAAACTATGGCCCATTAAAAAAACTGGCAATTGAAATTGATAGGCTGCTTGAATCCAGTCCTTTATTTCTATGGTATAATCATCAAAAGAATCAATATGTCCTCTGCTGGATCTTGTTGTCATTCCTTGCCCAGGGAGATCTCCCATCACAACATGAAAACCAGATAATCGAAACATTTCAATAAGCCAGCCATATCTTCGATGATGCTCCATTGCACCATGAACAATTACTATGACTGCTTTTGCTTCACCTTCTGCTTCCCATTTCCACATAATAACTGCTCCCCCATTCCAATCTTCCTTCATCCTTCTTTATTTTATTATGTAGCAGGTCCCGTACTTTGACAAATTTTAAAAGTGTCTTGTCTGGTTAGACCTTAATTTACACTTTTCACTAATTCCTATCATTCCCTAATATTAAATAAATTATAGCAGGATTCCACTTGAATATAAGCTGCTTGAAAATAATATCACTTAATTGTACGAATGATAATGATATGCTTTATTAGTAATAGCTACATTATTTATTTTTCAAAGAACAATTTGTACAAATAATTTATTTCTTTTTCTTAACTTTTTTATCATTTGACCGATATAAATTAATAATAGTTAATTAGGTGAAAATAATGAACTCAAATGCAATTATTTTATATTCAATGATAGGGTTATTGTTTCTGCTATTTTTATCCATTCAAAAAAAGCTGACAATCTATTTAAAAAGTTTTATTTTCGCTTTAATTCTTATCGTAACGGCTGCGGGAGTCTATGTCCTTAATTTTAAAGATGTTGGCGAAATAGCCTTTGCTAAAGAATTAACAATAGAACTTACATCAAACAGGACAGCAAAAAAAGAACCAAAACCTGCTGTTAAAAAAAATGTGCAATTAAATGCTCCTACAATAAAGCAATTGCCTGAGCTTCCAAGAGGCTGTGAAGTAACAAGTTTAGCCATGCTACTTCAGTACTCTGGCATTGATGTGGATAAAATGATCCTTGCAGAAAAAATAAAGAAAGATTCTACTCCATATAAACGACAAAATGGAAAAATCTATTTCGGTAATCCAAATATTGGATTTGTAGGTAATATGTATACGTTACAAGAGCAGGGATTTGGTGTATATCACAAGCCAATTGCTGAATTAGCAGAAAAATATTTGCCAAATAAAATTCTTGATTTAACTGGCTCTGATTTTGAAAAACTAAAAATTCAACTCTCAGAAAATCGGCCAGTTTGGGTTATTACGAATACAAAATATAAAAAACTGCCGAATAATCAGTTTCAAATATGGAAAACCCCAAGTGGCACCATTAAAATAACTAAATCCGAACATTCTGTTTTACTCACAGGGTATGATCATGATTTTATTTATTTTAATGACCCGCTTACAGGAAAAAAAAATAAAAAAGCACCCATAAAAGAATTCCAAGAATCCTGGGTGCAAATGGGAAGTCAAGCTGTTACATATATTAATTCCTAACAGCTTGTACTTTTTTCTCTTTGGCATATTCCTCTTCGAAGGAATATTTTTTTTCGATATAAATGCTATGCCAAACCATAAACATTAAAACAGTCCATATTTTACGGCTATTATCTGCTTTTCCTTGGCAATGATCTTCTAATAACTGTAAAATAATAGATTTATTTAATAGATGATCTGTATCGCTTTCTTTAATAATATTTTTTGCCCATTCGTTCATTTCGGCTTTTAACCAGTGGCGAATCGGAACAGGGAACCCTAATTTTTTACGATTCAGCACATGTTCTGGTACAAAAGATTCGGCTGCTTTGCGCAAAATATATTTAGTTGTTCCATTTGCAGTTTTTAGGCTTGTTGGAATTTTTGAAGCCACCTCAAATACAGCTTTATCTAAAAATGGTACACGCAATTCTAATGAATGTGCCATGGTCATTCTATCTGCTTTCAGTAGAATATCTCCACGCATCCATGTATGAATATCAATAAATTGCATTCTATCAACAGGATCATACCCTTTACTTTCATTGTATAATGACTTCGTAATATTTGTATAATGCAAATTGTTATTGTAAACCGATAATAACTTTTGTTTTTCTTCTTCTTTAAACATTTTTGCATTTCCGATATAACGTTCTTCCATCGGGGTTACACCACGTTCAATAAAGCTTTTCCCTTTAACACCTTCAGGCAGCATGGTTGCAATGGTACGCAATAATAATTTTCCAGCTCTTGGAATTTTATTAAATACTTCCAATGATTGAGGTTCACGGTAAATATTATAGCCGCCAAATAATTCATCTGCTCCTTCACCTGAAAGAACCACTGTCACATGTTTGCGCGCTTCTCGTGCAACAAAATATAAGGGAACGCATGCAGGATCTGCTAAAGGATCATCCATATGCCACATGATTTTTGGTATTTCGTTCATATATTCTTCAGGAGAGATAACATAATTAATATTCTCTACTCCTAGTTTATCTGCTGTTTCTTTGGCCACATCGATTTCACTGAATCCATTATGATCAAAGCCAACAGAGAATGTTTTAATAGCCGGATGAAATTCTTTTGCAATGCTAGCAATGATAGAAGAATCAATCCCGCCAGACAAGAAAGATCCAACTGGCACATCACTTCTCATATGCATTTTTACACTATCAAACAATACATCTTTTATCTCTTTTACAAAATCATCTTCTGATTTATTGACAGGCATAAAGGAAGCTTTCCAATAACGTTTAATTTCCATTGGAGATCCGATTTTTTTCGTAAAATAATGACCAGGTTCCAACTTATTAATGCCTTCAGACATCGTATGTGGTTCTGGAACAAATTGATACGTTAAATAATGCTGAAGCGATTCATAGTTTAATACATCGCTTTCTAAGGCCATTAAAATACTTTTCTTTTCCGATGCAAAAAATGTTTTTTCACCATCATCAAAATAAAAGAAAGGTTTAATGCCAAATGGATCACGTGCTCCAAACAAAGTTTCTTCTTGTTTATCCCATATAATAAAAGAGAACATGCCGCGTAGTTTTTCTACCGCTTTTTCTTTTTCATGGCTGTATAAGGCAATAATAACTTCTGTATCTGAATGCGTTTGGAATGTCAATCCAGCGTTGATCAGTTCTTCTCTAATTTCTAAATAATTGTAAACTTCTCCATTGAATATAATCCAATATCTCTCATTCTCATAGGTTAACGGCTGATGTCCGCTTTCAATATCTATAATACTTAATCTTCTAAAGCCAAATTGAATATGATTATCGTAATAATACCCTTCATCATCAGGACCACGATGGGTAATAATTCGATTCATTTCTGCAAATTTCTCTTTTTGCTCAGCTTGAAAGTTTTGTGCTTTTTCATGTACGCAGCCTACAAAACCACACATACAGCTCACCTTCCCTATTCATTTGTAATTGTTGTTTTTATAGGATATCCCTGTTTTAAAAGGTTGTCAGAATAAAAGTAATTTTTTAAGTCTTAAGAAGCCAAATGCTTCTCCTACTTTTATTTTGTTTGATCGTAAATATAGTGTAAATAATTTACTTTTGATTATACCATCTAGTTTTCTATTGTATCATAAATCAATCGGTATACCTATTAGACGTAAAATAAAAATACTAGTTACAGGGAGATAGGCAACCGCTTTCTTTCCTTGTTGCTCGTCTTCTCAGATGCTTATTAAACATAGGAGTCCTCTCGATTTCTATTATCCTAAAAAACGCCACAATTCTTAATATTTTACAGAACATAAAGAAGATGCACTTCTGTGCATCTTCTCAGGCTGTCGCCAAACGCTCGATTTCTTCGTTGTTCGCTTTACTCGGATGCGCCTTACTGGGTAACAGAGATTGAACGACAAAGTACGTATGAAAGAGAAATCGACGTTGCCACGTCCTGTGGCAACATCGATTGACTCGCATCCTGCAAGCCTGTGACAACCTCGTTATGACCAACATCCTTTTGTCCGCAGCTCCTCCCAAATCTTCAAGCCTCAAAATAAAACGTTCTCAATCAGCCTAAAGTTTGTGCAAATACGACTTTTTCTACACTATATGAATGTGTCTTTAGTTATTCGCTGCAACAGCCTTTTTAAGAATTTCCGCTTTATCTGTACGCTCCCATGGCAAATCAAGATCATTGCGGCCAAAATGACCATAAGCTGCTGTCTGCTTATAAATTGGACGACGTAAATCTAGCATTTTTATGATTCCAGCTGGGCGCAAATCAAAATGTTTACGAACTGCTTCTACCAATATATCTTCTGATACTGTTCCTGTTCCGAATGTATCAATGGAAATAGAAACAGGCTGAGCTACACCGATAGCATAAGCTAGCTGTACTTCTACTTTATCCGCCAACTCTGCGGAAACAATATTTTTCGCTACATAACGGGCTGCATATGCTGCAGAACGATCAACCTTTGTTGGATCTTTCCCGGAGAAAGCTCCTCCACCGTGGCGTGCGTAACCACCGTATGTATCAACAATGATTTTGCGGCCAGTTAAACCAGCATCGCCTTGTGGACCGCCAATAACAAAACGGCCAGTTGGGTTAATAAAATATTTTGTATTTTCATCCATTAGTTCCGCTGGTACCACAGGTTTAATAACATATTCTTTTATATTGCGCTGAATTTGTTCTAATGTAATTTCCGGATGATGCTGTGTACTAATAACAATTGCATCGATGCGAACTGGCTGGTTATTCTCATCGTATTCTACTGTTACTTGTGTTTTGCCATCTGGACGAAGATATGGAAGAATTTCTTCTTTGCGAACTTCTGCTAATCTTCTTGATAGTTTATGTGCTAATGAAATTGGCAATGGCATTAGCTCTTTTGTTTCATTACATGCAAATCCGAACATTAACCCTTGGTCACCAGCACCAATAGCTTCTATTTCTTCGTCTGTCATTTTTCCTTCACGTGCCTCTAGAGCCTGATCTACCCCTAATGCAATATCCGCAGATTGTTCATCGATTGATGTTAATACGGCACTAGTTTCTGCATCAAAACCATATTTTGCACGAGTATAACCGATTTCTTTTACTGTTTCTCGAACTATTTTTGGGATATCTACATATGTAGATGTTGTAATTTCTCCTGCAACCAGTACTAATCCAGTTGTAACAGAAGTTTCTGCAGCTACACGGGCATTAGCATCTTTTTCCAGAATTGCGTCTAAAATAGCATCTGAAATCTGGTCACAAATTTTATCTGGATGACCTTCAGTTACCGATTCAGAAGTGAACAAGCGACGTTTTGTTGCCATTCTGATTTTCCTCCTTATTTATCGAAAAATAAAAGCGAGGTCTTTTCGTTTGGAGAATCCTTCCCTACAAACCTCTGGTTGATACGGTACTCATTCCCTAGATAGTATGAAGTAAACATGCTGTTTTTATCCGAGATAGCAAGGACTAATTCATCATATTAAGAAAGTTTTCCTGCTTATCTCTGTCCTAAGAACACACATTAAAAATATACATTTTATAAAAGATAGTTTATCAGATTGCATACAAAAAACCTTTTCATAGTGAAAAGGTTGAAAGCAAATCGATTCGCACCTTTCACTCTTATCGTTCAAGGAAATATCCTCCTTGCTTCAGGTTAGCACCTTTCCTAAGAGAATGTCTGTTACACCACTAAATAGATGTTCCAGGCTATTTTCTTCACCTAGTAGGTTGCTGGGTTTCATAGGGCCAGTCCCTCCACCAGCTCAGGATAAGAGAGTATCCGTTCAAATTAAAATGATATCGTACTCGTTCAGACAATGTCAATGATTTTATCGAGATTATTTTAATTAGTTGAATTTAAAGCAATTAGTTGATATAAAATGGTTGTTTTTCCATTTTCCCATTCTAATTTCTCTATTGTAGCTGTGCCAATCCGCTCACCGTTTTTTACTTTTCTAACTTCTACAGGGATATGCATTGGATAAAGACGATATTCCTCTTTCTCCAATAAAAAGAAGTTTTCTTTTATTCGTTGTTCTTTTCCCTTTGTAACAATCATTGTATTTAATTCTAAAGGCATTCCCATAAGGCAGCTCCCTCCTGATTGCTTGCTTCTTTTATTTTATCAGTTTTTATCCTTGTCTTTTCATCCAAACTGCTAAATTTGCGACAACTTTTCTGTTAATATCTGGTGGAAAATAGTGGGTATATTCAGGGAAATACCAAGTTTCTACTTCTTTCCCCGCCTTTTCCAACCTCTTTTCTAATTGATAGCTATGTTCAATTGATACATTTTCATCTAACATTCCATGAATAATTAAAGTTGGAGCATTCAGCTTATCTACGTGAAATAAGGGAGTGCGCTCCCAATATCTTTCTGGATATTTCGTTGGAGTACCTCCAATTACTCTTTTCATCATCCTTCGTAAATCTTTCCGTTCCATATAGGTAAGTGTCATGTCACTAACACCTCCCCATGTAACAATAGATGCTGCCGGACAATTTAACCCTACATGAAGCGCCATTACACCTCCTCGTGAAAAACCAAATACATGAACACGTTTTACTCTTTTGCAATTATTTAATAAAGTAAAAGCTGCAATTGCATCCATACGATCTTCTCCAGCAAAATCCTCATTTCCATCGCCTCCCTGATTGCCGCGATAAAACGGAGCAAATACGATAAAGCCTTCGGAGGCAAACTGAACAATTCTAGCTGGTCTAACTTTTCCTACATTTTTTATTCCACCTCTTAAATAAAGAAAACCGTCAAATATATCACCATCTTTTGGTTCAGCAAGCAAGCCTTTTATTTTTAGCCCATCTACAAAATATGTAACTTGAAACAACTCAATAGATGGATTTGGCGAAGGAAACTTTATTTTCTCTAAAATATCCCCATTCTTCATAAAGAACGATACCTTCCTTTCGTTTTTTTTAGCAAGTATATTCTTACATTCCTTTATTATTTATGGTGATAAACGTTTTATAAAGTGAACCTTTCCATCAGTGGGGGTTTTCTTCATCCTCCACTGATGGGAAGCTTGCGGTCCACAGGAGTAGATCACACAAACGAAGACATAAGGAAGTGGCGACATTAGTTTGTGTACCTCTATCGGACTTTTACGGGCAGTTATCCCCATCTAGCTTGCTCGATTTCTCAGCATTCCCGAGGTGGCGGTCTTACTGCTAGTTAAGAGTGGGATAAATCAAAATCGTTCTTTATTCTAGTAAGACAATACGTCATAACTTTATCCTTCATTATAAAGCTGAATTGATGATTAAAGCGCTGTTCCAAAACAGAATCCTCTATTAAGATTGGTCCATTTGTTTCTAAATACTCATCTTTTTTGATCAATTGATCAATTTCTGCAAAATAAACAGCTTTAACAAAATGCTTGTCTGCATCTACTTGATACTGTGCAATCCAATTTAATTTTGTACATAATGCCCCTGTTTCCTCATAGACTTCTCTTTTGGCTGCTGCTTCTATGCATTCCCCTCTCTCTACCTTTCCGCCTGGAAATTCCAACCCTCTTTTTTTATGTTCCGTTAAGAGCCATTTTCCTTTCATATAACAAATGACAATAACATGTTCCGCTTCGGTAAAAAAATCTTCTTTTTGAAAGGAGAAATGCACCTTTGAACCAAAAAAATCATAAAATGTTTTCATTAAACTCCTCCCATCCCTTTTGTTTGCTTCAAAAATTATTTATGTATCTTTTTTTGTATATTTTGACACGCTTATAAAAGATTATCTATAAAGTGAACCTTTCCATCAGTGGGGGTTTTCTTCATCCCCCACTGATGGAAAGCTTGCGTTCCACAGGAAGTGGCGACATTAGTTTGTGTACCTCTATCGGACCTTTACGAGCAGTTATCCCCCACCTAGCTTCCTCGATTCCTCAGCATCCCCGAGGTGGGGTCTTGCTGCCCGTTAAGAGTGGGATAAAAAAGATAGCGTACTTTCATTAAAAAAGAAAAAGTATGGGATATATTCCGACCAAAAGGGTATGTAAACAATTAAGGAAGCAGAATCATCCATTTGAGCGAAGGAAAATATCCAATGGGTGCCTGCATAACTCAGAAAAGGAAACTCGACTAACGAAACTATATTTAGCTGCTATGAGGATTGACTTACATTCGTTGACTGTCATCAGCATTTTTATATCCCGTACGCCAAGCCAGAAATTCATTTGTTTTAAATTTTTTTCCTATCATTTTTATCTTACAAAAAAGGGTATAATAATTTCATCCGGCAATGTCATATTTAATACTAGCGTGATACAATAATTGAAACGATTACAAAAATAGCTGATTCCTGATTTTGAATACAAATCCAGCTGGAGGTTAAAAAAATGAAATTAGTTGATGAACTTTATAACTTATATAAACATAAACTAACAGGTGATGAAGAAGATATCGATATGCTTGCATTTGCTTTTCTAGAAGAAATGACAAGAGAGGATTTATTACATATTATACAAGAGTTAAACGAACAAGAATTAAACGACTTAATGGGCTTATATTTAATTGAAAGCTTAAAAGGAAAATTTGCGCGGGAAGATTACAGCCAGCAAAGAAGCCCAGTATTTTCACAAAGAAATTTGCATTAACAACAGGTTAACAGCTCTAAATAAAAACTCTTGGTTTAGATTAGCTAATTCTTTGCAAAAAGACTTATCATTTTTATAAGTGAACCTTCCATCAGTGGGGGTTTTGTTCATCCCCCACTGATGGTTAGTTGAACTTATCGGAACTTTACGGGCGAGTTTCAACACCTAGCTTCCTCGATTTCTCTGCACTCAGCATCTTGAGGTGGGGGTTTTACTGCCCGTTAAGAGTGGATAAAAGCATGAAAGATAGAAACCCAAGAAAAATACGAACGTGTGTTGACAGGCGAGAGCAGCAAAGTGACAGCTGCTCTCGTTAACTTATTTTATTTCCCATTTGTGTTAAGCAAAAAAATGATCATATATATTTTTCCCAATAAGCACAACGGATACAAGTACAAATAATATCTTCACATAAGATGAACCTTTTTTAATGGCTACCTTTGATCCGATTAAAGCTCCTGCAATCATAGCAATTCCCATCGGAATTCCATACTGGTAATATACCGAATCATAATAAAAAAATACGACTAATGCTGTAATATTACTTCCGAAATTTAATATTTTGGCATTTCCTGCAGATTCTACAAAATCAAACCCCATCAGTAAAAAAGCAAAAAGAAAAAAAGAACCTGTTCCTCCTCCTAAAAACCCATCATAAAAACCAATTAATGTTACAATGCCAACAGCAAATATGGCTTTTTTGATGGTCATCCCATTAAAAGTGGATGTTAATCCCCATTCTTTTTTTGTTAACGTATAAATCGTTACAACAATTAAGATGACTAAAATTAATGGTTTCAGCTTATCAGAAGGAATTTTTTGTACAACATATACTCCAATTGCTGAACCAATAATAGATAAAGGCAATAATTTTACCATGAGAGACTTATTAATTTTTCCATGTCGAATAAATGAAATAGAACTTGTTAACGATCCCATAGTTGAAGCCAGCTTATTTGTTCCTAACGCAATTTGCGGAGGTAATCCAGTAAATAAAAGTGCTGGCAATGATATCAATCCGCCGCCTCCAACAACGGAATCAATGAATGCTGCCGTAAAACCAGCAATAATTAAAAAAAGCAGCATTCCAATATGTATTTCTTCCATCTTATTATTTCCCCAACCTTTCTTTATTAATAGATTACCATATTATTCTATTGTTTAATATGAATCTTTTAGGGAAGGTAGTATCTTAGTACAAAGTAGTTTCCTGTTTTTTCATTTTCGCCTATAATGAAACAGGAAAAATCTCTCTATACACTTACAAAGTTATCCAGACGAAATATCCTTCTCTTCTTTGTTTATTTTTTCTGTAAAAAATGTTGTTTGAAAGGAATAATTATATGCATATATATACGATTTTAGTTAGTACTATCATTTTACTTAATATCATTTGTGCATTTCTTGTTATCTTTTTGGAAAGAAGAGATGCTGCTGCTACATGGGCATGGATCATGGTATTAACCTTTATTCCTATTTTAGGCTTTATTCTTTATTTACTTTTTGGACAAAACTTAAGCAAAAGAAAATTATTTCAATGGGAAGAAAGAAAAAAAATAGGAATTGAGCCTGTTTTAGCCTCCCAGCTTCTACAAATCAGCTCTAACCAGCTTCGAACAACAAATTCTGTTATTAAGGCAAATCAAGATCTCATTTATATGAATTTATTTAATAATGATGCGGTATTAACAGAGAATAATACAGTGGATATTTTTACAGATGGAAACGAAAAATTTAATCAACTGCTGCAAGATATTAAACAGGCAAAAAAATCAATTCATCTGCAATATTATATTTTTAAGAATGATGGGATAGGATCAAAGCTGATTAATGCATTAGTGGAAAAGGCAAAAGAAGGAGTGGAAGTTCGGGTTTTATATGATGAACTCGGCTCTAGAACATTACGGAAAAGAGCATTTAAAGCGTTAAGAGAAGCTGGAGGGCAAATAGCTGTATTTTTCCCTAGTAAACTACATCTCATTAATTTGCGACTAAATTATCGAAACCATCGTAAATTAGCCATTATAGACGGTAATACTGGTTATATTGGCGGTTTTAATGTAGGAGATGAATATTTAGGAATAGTTCCTAAATATGGCTATTGGAGAGACACTCATTTGCGAATTATTGGAACAGCCGTTTTTGCCATTCAAACAAGATTTATTTTAGATTGGAATCAAGCTTCCCATGACCAAGAAATCAGTTACTCACCCGAATATTTCCCGGAAAGAACCGATGAAATTATAGGCAATGTCGGAATGCAAATTGTTTCAAGCGGGCCCGATTCAGAATGGGAGCAAATTAAAAATGGGTATATAAAAATGATTACAGCAGCGAAGGAATCGGTTTTTATTCAAACCCCCTACTTTATACCAGATGCCAGCCTGCTGGATACACTAAGAATTGCAGCACTCTCTGGGATCGATGTGAAAATTATGATACCAAACAAACCTGATCATATGTTTGTTTATTGGGCAACCTATTCCTACATTGGTGAGATGTTAAAAGCAGGGGCAAAAGTTTATATTTATGAAAATGGTTTTATTCATGCAAAAACATTGATGGTTGATCGGAAAATCTCATCTGTCGGCACTGCCAATATTGATATGCGCAGTTTCCGCTTAAACTTTGAAGTAAATGCGTTTGTTTACAGTGAAAAACTCTCCAACCTTTTAACAGAAGGCTTTTTAAAGGATATGCAGCTGTCAACACAACTCACATTAGATCGTTATACTAAACGTTCTTTAATCATTCGTTTTAAAGAATCCTTTGCACGATTATTAGGCCCACTTTTATAAGAAAAGCGTAAGCTCCCTTGCTCATCGACAGAAAAAGGTTAGTTCCACAGGATGTGGATCACACAATCGTTGCCACAGGACGTGGCGGTTTTAGATTGTGTACCTTTATAGATAAAGGAAACACGAAGAACGTAGTGATTCGATGTTGACTACGCAAGCGTTGAAGTCGATAGGGTGCTGGAGTTAGACATTTGTCAGACTTCAAAAAACTTATACTCTTACCTTTTAAAAAAAATGAATGGACAGCACCGCTGACCATTCATTTTTCCTTTTTATGCAAAAACTTGCTTCAACTCTTCTTTATTTTGCTTTAACCAGAACTGCATTAATTTTTTTGCACCTTCCAGGTCATGCAGTTTTGCTTGGCCGCACTGTTTTTCGTTTGCAGCAGGTATTTCCGTAATCTTTAAAGCTGAATTCATTGTATTTTCTAATAAATCAATGATTTCTTCTACTGACGGTTCCCCACTAACTACTAGATAATAACCTGTTTGGCATCCCATTGGAGAGATATCAATAATATCAAAATGATCAAATTTTTCTGCATGATCACGAATATTAAAAGCTAATAAATGTTCTAGTGTATGAATGACATCTGGTTTCATTGCCTGTTTATTCGGCTGGCAAAAACGGATATCAAATTTATTTACTAGACCATCACTTCCTACTTTATGAACGCCGCAATGTCTAACATATGGTGCTTTTACTGCATTATGATCTAAATCAAAACTTTCTACTGAAGGCATCAAAAACAACTCCTTTTTCTTTCTATACTTCATTATAACTCAAATTCCGAGTATATACATCCATTTAATTACCATTATAGATTTTCAATCCTTATTGGTTCCTATTTAGCCATCATACGAAACACATGAGATGCTTTTCCAAGAGGATAAAAGATTTCATGTTGTCTTTTATTTTTCTTGTGAAAGCATCTCATGCTATACTCAGAATACAATCATTATTTAATGGTTTGTGATTTTTATAGCAAGTCTAAATATTGACTATTCAAATGTATATATGGAAAGGAAAAATAAATGAAAAAAATATTCATAATCCTAATTCGCTTCTATCAAAAAGCTATTTCTCCTCTCACCCCGCCATCTTGCCGCTTTTATCCAACTTGCTCCAACTATGGATTAGAGGCAGTTAAAAAATACGGTGCACTAAAAGGCGGCTTCCTGACGATAAAAAGAATCATAAAATGCCACCCTTTTCATCCTGGAGGCATTGATCCAGTTCCGGAAAAATGGCCGAGCAAAAAAAAACATCATTCGTGAAGATTGTATGCTCCTCTATTTAGCTTTGTACCCATCTACAACTAAATCAAGCTTTCCAGTTTTTGGATCAATTACTAAGCCATGTACAGGCACCTCAACTGGAAGCAGCGGATGATTTTTTATCATATCAACACTATGGGATACACTTTCTGAAACAGAATTAAAACCAGTTAACCATTTCTCCAAATTGACGCCTGTATGTTTAATCGTATTCAATGTTTCTTCCGTAATGCCTCTTTCTTTCATTTTCTCCATGATATCCTCGGCTTTTAATGCACTCATTCCGCAATCATGATGTCCGATTACCAATACTTCATCCGCTTTTAATTCATACACAGCGACAAGAATGCTTCTCATAATACTGCCTAATGGATGAACAACAATCGCACCAGCATTTTTGATAATTTTCACATCTCCATTTGCAAGATTTAATGCATGTGGAAGCAGCTCCAATAAACGAGTATCCATACAGGTTAAAATAACCATTCTCTTATTTGGAAATTTTGTTGTAATATATCGCTCATATTTATTTTCATTAACAAATTGATCATTAAACGTTAAAATTTCTTCTAAAATACTCATTTTATCCAGCCCCTTTTATTATCTTATAGCAAAATGTCTATTTTGAATCTCTTCTCCATCCCCAAAGAAGCAACAAAAAAAACACTCTATTTCTATAGTAAAAAAAAATAGACTATTACACAACTTTGAAACAGCTTACATACAAATTTTTTTTCATCTATCGTTCCTTTCCACGATACATTTAACTAATTTCCCTATTTACAGGAAAAGATTACATATTTGTTCAAATCCTTGAAAATACTATCAAATAGTAAATGGACTGCAGGAAGGGAAGATATGAATGGAACATTTAGTAATAGCACGAAGTATGTTTGGCACCACTATGGGATTTCACATTATCTTTGCAACCATTGGAGTAGGACTTCCTCTTATGATGCTGACTGCTGAATTATTATTTCAAAAAACAAAGAATGTAGATTACGCAATTATGGCAAAAAGATGGACGAAAACATTTGGAATATTATTAGGTGTCGGAATTCCAACAGGAACAATTGCAGGTTTGCAGCTTTCCTTGCTTTGGCCTGGCTTCATGGAAGTAATCGGGAAAGTAATGGCATTGCCATTTCAGATCGAAATTTATGCATTTTTTATTGAAGCATTGTTTATGTCAATTTATGTATATGCTGCTGAAAGAATTTCCCCATGGGCAAGAATTTCGAGCTTAATTTTAGTCGCAATCGGCGCACTTGCTTCTGCCATTCTCATCACAAATGTACATTCATTTGAAGGAACTCCTCGGGGGTTTCAAATGAATGGAGAAGTAATTACCAATGTAGACCCTTGGAAGGCATTTTTTAATCCAACCTTCTTTGTATCTGCAGGTCATGTGGCGATGAGCGCTTATACAACTGGCGCTTTTGCCGTTGCTTCTGTTTCTGCTTTTAAAATGATGAGAAATCCATATGGTTCTCGTGTTTTTCAGTTCCATCAAAAAGCATTGATACTAAGTATTATTATCGGTGGCGTATTTTCATTATTAACGGCACTCAATGGTCATGAATCTGCTCAAAAGCTTTATGAATATCAGCCTGAAAAACTGGCAGCTGCTGAAGGGCTTTTTGAATCACAATCACATGCTCCATTAGCAATTGGAGGTTTTACGGATAAAGAAAACCGCGAATTAAAAGGAGCCATCGAAATTCCGTGGGCATTAAGTTTTTTAGCAGGCAACAGCTTTGATACTGTCGTTACTGGTTTAAATGATTTTCCTGAAGAATTTTGGCCGCCTTTATATGTACATACCTTATTTAATGCAATGGTAGGAATTGGTTCTTTCTTAATATTTCTTGCTTTTGCCTCATTAGCATGGCGGTATCTGTTAAAAAAAGAACGATTCCCTAAAATTTTCATGTGGATATTTGTTGCTTCTGGCCCTTTAGCGTTAATAAGTATAGAGTGTGGGTGGATATTCGCTTGTACAGGACGTCAGCCTTGGACAATTTATCGTGTATTATCCACTGCTGACTCAGTTACCTCTTCAGAAAATTTAGCTTTATTATTTATTTTATTTATCATTGTCTATGTAATATTGGCAATTTCCGTTTCCTTTGTATTAATTTATTATTTCCGTAAAAATACCGTATTAAATGATTTACATGCAGCAAAAGATAAGGAAGTACCTCTGTTTGGATCCAACAGTTAAGGAGTGATAAATGTGACAGATTCATTATTAGCTATTACTGTCCTTTGGGGATTTGTATTTATATATGCCATCATGGCGACGATGGATTTTGGTGCCGGCTTTTGGTCTATGCTCTACATTAATAGAGAAAAAACGAAAGCTACGAATATTGCCAATCGTTACCTCTCTCCTACATGGGAGGTAACAAATACATTTATTGTGGCAATTGTCGTTGCTGTATACAGCATGTTTCCTTCCGCAGCCTATACATTAGGAACTGTATTATTAGTTCCAGGAAGTGCTATTTTGCTCCTGCTGGCTATTAGAAGCGCATTTCTCGTTTTTGCGAATATTGCCCACGAGTATCGAAAACCGCTTACCTATATTTCAGGGCTTTCTGGAATGCTGATACCAGGAATTTTATTAAGTGTTTTGCCTATAACACATGGAGGTTTTGTTGATTTTTCTTCTAATAAGCAATCGCTTGATTTAGTAGCTTTATTTACAAGCGGAAATGAATATGCGTTTTTTGGTTTTGCCTTAAGCAGCACGTTATTTTTATCATCCCTCCTATTAGCGGATTATTCAAATGTTTCGTCCGAATCAGAGGCATATCGAGTATTTAGAAGGGACGCCATAATAATTGGCCCCATCTCCTTGTTAATGGCTGTATTTATTATGCTTACATTAAAACAGGATGCAAATTGGATTTACACAAAAATGATGGACGATTTTCCATTATTACTTTTGTCGCTGTTGTTTTTTCTATTTGGAGGGATTGCACTTTTTTTGCCTTCTCGTAAAAATGCAGGCACTAAAGGAATGCCAAGAATTGCGATCTTTTCGATAACCCTTCAATATTTGCTTGCTAGCTATGTATATGGAAAAGCACATCTTCCTTATATCGTCTATCCTGAGGTGACGATTACTTCAGCTTTTACGGATCCTAACTCTTTTCGCGCTTTATTTGCAACCTATATTGCTGGGTTTATCATTCTATTTCCGGGCTTTTATTTTTTCTGGAGACTTTTTATGCATGATAAAAAATATTTGCAGCAAAAAGAAACAAAAAAGTAAACCATTTTTTTCAGCGATTTAATTTCAAAAAATTGTTAACAATTCATTGTATGTATTTTGTGCTATTTACCTATACTAGTATTGAATTATCTCTCACCTGGAGTTGATTCTTTCCACCTATCGTTATAGAGATTAATTTAACCATAAGGAGATGATTACTTTGGCTAAAGACGTTTTATGTGAAGTGAACAACTGTTCCTACTGGGAAAATGGAAATCTTTGTGGAGCAGAGAAAATTTATGTAGTCAGCCATACTGGCAATAAAGCAGATACTAGTAAGGAAACAGACTGCAAAACATTTGAACCAGCTTTGTCATAAGTTCTTATTTTTTTCAGAACAAAAAAAGAGGCTTCTTCACTTGCCGGCAAACCAATTATCAAAGGGATTGATTTGCCAATAGGAAAAGCCTCTTTTTTTATCCCACTCTTAACGGGCAGTAAGCCCCCCACCTCGGGGATGCTGAGAAATCGAGGAAGCTAGGTGGGGGATAACTGCCCGTAAAGGTCCGAGTAAGAGGTACACAAACTAAGGTCGCCACTTCCTTTTGTCTTCGTTTGTGTGATCCACATCCTGTGGACCTCAAGCTTTCCATCAGTGGGGGATGAAGAAAACCTCCACTGATGGAAAGGTTCACTTTATCGGTCTAGCCGTACTAGATCTGCATCCGGGTGATATCCCTTTTTTATCAAGTCTTTTAATAAAGTTGCTCCAAACATGCTGTATACGGTGCCATTTCCTCCATACCCTAAACAATAATAGAGATTTTTCTTATCAGGATGCTCTCCAATAAATGGCAAACCATCAGATGATTCTCCAAACGTTGCACCATAAACATAATCCACTTCTATATCATAATCTGGGAAATGCTCTATAATTTTATGCAGCAGATTCTCTCCATATTTCTTCATTATAGCTGGGTTTGATGGTGCCTCAACTGCCTCTTCATCCAGACCTCCTGCAATTATTCTTCCATCACAGGTTGTTCTCATATAAAAATAAGGTCTTTTCGTTTCCCAGATAAGGCATTGGTCTTTCCACCTTGGATAAGCTGAAAGGGGAGAAGTAGCGATTGCATATGTCCTGTTTAGTTCCCCTCCTTCTTTTTTGGCAAAGGAATTTCCTTCATATCCTGTTGAATAAATAACCTTTTTCGCTTTTATCGTTCCTTTTTGACTGCTGAATTTCCAATAGCCATCATCAAAACCAGCCTTTTCTACTTCTGTATGCTCAAATATTTTTACATTTCGCGCACTTGCTTCCTTCATCAGTTCTAGAACAAATTTTTGTGGATTTACTTCTGCATCTCCATGCGTATGTATTGCCGCTGGTTTTTTAAATCCATAAATTTCCTCAATTTCATTTTCTTCGAGAAATTCTGCATGAAGCCCATGCTTCTTTAACATACAATACTCTTTTTTTAATTTAACAGCATCTTTTTTATCACTGGCATAATAAAGGCTTTTTCTCGTTATAAATTGAACATCGTTTTGCAATGAGGATGCAACAGACTTTAAATTTTCCATTGCTTCAAAGCACACTTGATAAAACCGAGCTGCTTTTTCTTCTCCAATGCTCTCAGCAAATTCATGAAGCATTTTATCATTTGAATATTGAAGCAAGCCTGTATTGGCAGATGTGCTTCCTTGTCCTATTTTTCTTTTATCCACCAAAACAATATCCAGCGATTCTTCTGATAATAGATAGGAGCATAATGCTCCCGACATCCCTCCGCCAATGATAAGAACATCACAAGTTATTTCTTGTGTTAAAGGAGGATAATCTGGTGTTTTGGATATTGTTGAAGGCCAATATAAAGAACCTTTATATAAATCTAAGTCCATAAATACCTCCTGCTGACTATTCGGTAAGATTTTTTCCTCATTGGAGTCTTCATCAAAAATTTATTCCTTGCGTGCCATTACTAATTTTCTCAGTTCTCTTCGCAGTATCTTTTTAGACGCATTACGAGGAATCCTTTCGATAAAAAAGATTTTTTTCGGAATTTTGTATTTCGCCATTTTTTCCGAGCAGTCGGAAAGAATCATTTTTTCCGTAAGCGTTATTCCATGCTTTTTCACAATAAACGCCGCTGGAACTTGTCCCCATAATTCATCTTCCATTCCAACTACACCTGCATCCCAGACGCCTTCGATGGAAGTTAAGATGCCTTCTATTTCTGCAGGATAAATATTTTCTCCCCCTGAAATGATTAAATCAGACCTTCTATCCAATACATATAAAAAACCTTCTCCATCTTTATACCCGATATCCCCTGTATGAAACCATCCGTTCACTCGATTCGTTCCTTTATTTAAATAGCCTTTTGAAACATTCGGACCTTTGACAATAATCTCCCCTGCTTCTTGTTGAGCAGCTTCCAATCCCTTTTCATTCATAATTTTTAGTTGTGCAGGAAACAGCGGTTTCCCTGCGGATCCAGCTTTTTTGAAGCTATCTTCTGGTGCCAATGTAACAATTTGAGAAGAAGTTTCTGTCATTCCGTAAGAATAGTATACTGGTATTCCTTTACGGAAGCAGCTTTTTATCACATCAATGGTTGCTGGTCCTCCGCCCAACAACATACATCGAAAAGAAGCAGGAAGTTTTTGTTCCACTGCATTTTCTATTTTCTTTAGCATTAGTGTCACAACAGACATCATCGTAACCTTTTCTTTTTCTATATCAGCAATCACTTTTTCTACAGAAAAATGATCATGAAGCACTATCTTTATGCCATATAGCAAACTTCTAATTAGAATAGAATATCCGCTAATATGAAAAAGCGGCAATGCACATAACCAAACATCTTTTTCCTGCAAACCAAGGTTTAAGGCACTGCCAACAGCACTCCACCAATGGTTCCCATAACTTTGAATAACCCCTTTTGGAGATCCAGTTGTACCAGATGTATACATAATCGTACATGTTTCTTGTAAAGATACTTCCGCTTTCTCCAATGGCTGTTCATATGGATAGGAAGGAATATCTTCTTTAAAAAGAGTACAAATTGGAATTTCTGATTCAATTTTTTGTATGGTCTTGGCAAATGTTTTTTCAGTTAAGAGGAAAGTAGTTTGTGCATCATTCAATTGAAATATTAATTCATCTGCTGTTAAGCGATTATTTAATAATACAGCTTTTGCACCAATGATATGAAGAGATAACAGAGTAATAACGGTTTGCAGATTATTATTTACTAAAAAGCCAATATTATCTTCTTCTTTCACACCCTTAGCTGTTAAAACACCTGCCCTATTATAAGCCTTTTCATAAAGCTCAAGAAAAGTTAGCCGCTGATTGTTATAGACAATTGCTTCTCTATTTGGTGTTAAGTTTGCCCTATTCTTAAGAAAATTAGGAATATATTCTGCTGTCAAATTTTCTCACCTTTTCTACATAAACAGGGTGACTCATTATGGTCTGACCCTTCTTTGATTTTCAAAAAAAGAGTCTGACACTTTAATGGAGTCACCCTGTCATTATTTATCTATTCTTCATTTTTCTCTTCTCATCATGGAAAACGAGGGAATTGTCCAAAATCTGGCTTGCGTTTTTCTTTAAATGAATCTCTGCCTTCTTTTGCTTCATCAGTCGTGTAGTATAAAAGTGTAGCATCACCGGCAAATTGTTGAATTCCTGCTAACCCATCTGTATCTGCATTAAATGCAGCTTTTAAGAAGCGAAGTGCTGTTGGGCTTTTTTCCAATATTTCTTCACACCACTTGATTGTTTCTTCTTCTACATTTTCTAATGGAACAACCGTGTTTACCAAGCCCATATCCAAAGCTTCCTGTGCATTATATTGTCTACATAAGAACCAGATTTCACGGGCTTTTTTATGGCCAACAATTCGTGCTAAATAGCCAGATCCATATCCTGCATCAAAACTGCCTACATTCGGGCCAGTTTGTCCAAATACAGCATTATCTGCTGCAATCGTTAAGTCGCAAACAATATGAAGAACATGCCCTCCGCCAATTGCATATCCTTTTACCATTGCGATTACTGGTTTAGGAATCACTCGGATTAATCGCTGCAAATCCAACACATTTAATCGAGGGATTTGGTCATCACCAACATATCCTCCATGTCCTCTGACCTTTTGATCTCCACCGGAACAAAATGCCTTTTCTCCTGCACCTGTTAAAACAATTACGCCAACATTGCTGTCATCTCTTGCTCTTGCAAATGCATCAATAAGTTCAGACACTGTTTTCGGTGTGAAAGCATTATGTACATGAGGTCTATTTATCGTAATCTTCGCAATGCCATTATATGTTTCATACAAAATTTCATCATATTGACGTACTGCCACCCATTCAACTGTCATTCTTTTTTCCTCCTTTTGCTTCAGGCAAAATCAATTTTTTATTTATTCGTTTTTTAACAAAAATCCACTTACTATTGTACCAAAAATTTCAGGTTTCTCCACATGAATTGCATGACCTGCTTCTTCAACCAATTGCCATTGAAATTCACCATTTTTTTTTGTCATTTCTTTCGCAATGAAACAAAATTTTTTATCGAATTCACCTGTAATTAATAACGTTTCGCATGTAACGTCCAGTAAATGATCCCACCAGGAAGGCTGTGAACCAGTTCCCATTCCTTTTAAACTATTGACCAGACCAATAGGATTATTTCGAAGCCGCTGCTTTCTAATTTGGTTCTGCTGTATTTTGTTTATGTTTTTTTGACTATTAAACAACGGGATATTTTCCCATTTATTCACAAATTTTTTTATTCCTTCTTTTAAAATAGACTCTCCCAGTTCATTGTCTTGTATTCTTCTCTGCCTTTGCATTTCCAATGTTTTTAATCCGGGAGAGGCGCTTTCCAGAATCAATTTGCTTATTAAATCTGGATAGGCTATAGAAAATGATAATGCGAGCCTTCCGCCCATTGAATAGCCTAATAAATACGCAGTATCGATTTGCAGAACTTTTAATATTTCATACAAATGCTTAGAAGCTGTTTGTATATTGTAATAATGCTCTTTTATAGGAGCATCTGTCTGTCCATGACCTATCAAATCAACCATGACAAGTTGAAAGTTTTTTTTCCATAAAGGTATTAAAGGATGCCAAGTGCTGCTGTCACCTGTAAAACCATGTAATAGCAGCAGAGGAGGTCCATCACCATATATTTCGACATGATAGGAGACTTCTTCTACGACAATCTTCATCATTTTTCATCCTTAAAATACAAATCTATTTCCTGGGAAACATTTTTTATTAATTCACGATGTTCTTCTACATTTTCATTTCTATTTGTTCTTAATTCAAACACACGTAATTTAGAAGATTCCGTTTGCATTTGCATCATATTATCAAATTGAATCCAGTTTTCTATTAATTGGTATTTCCCTTTATACAAAGTGATTAAATGTTTAAAATCTAAATCAAGTGGTGTTCCAAATAATAGTTCAAAATGTTTTTCATGTTGTGACTGTGGAAGAAAAGAAAATATTCCGCCTCCATTATTATTTATTAAAATAATCGTTAAGGGAATATCAAATTGCTTAGCAGCAATTAATCCATTTGCATCATGGAAAAAAGTCAAATCTCCCAACACTAAAAATAAGGGCTGCTTTATTGCTCCTACACCCAAAGCTGTAGAAACCGTTCCATCAATTCCATTGGCTCCCCTGTTTGCATATACTGTTATTTTTTTATCCTGCGTATGAAAAAAAGTATCCAAATCTCTAATTGGCATGCTATTACCAACAAAAAGAACCGAGTCCTCTGGCAATAATTCACCTAGCAGTGAAAAAAGCTTTCCCTCACTCATTTGCTCTATTTCTTTAATTTGCTGCAATGCTTCTTTTGTCATCTTATTTATAGTTTGCCAGGTTTGCAATTCGTGATTGACTGAGCAATACTTTAGGTAAGATGCTACTTTTTGGCAAAATATTACTTCATCACAATAAATCATTTCAGTGGTGAGCTGATTAGGATCTCTAAATCCAGCTCCTCCATCGATTACAAACTGTTCAATCTCATACTGTTCTTTTAAAAAAAGTGTCAGCGCTTTTGAGATGGGCATACTTCCAAAACGAATAACTATTTCTGGTTTTAACGCTTTTTTGGCTGTATCATTGCGTAAAAATGTATCATATGTATCGATGATATATTCCTGCCTGTTGTCCACCGTTCTTAATTGTGATAGCGGATCGGCTAAAATAGGGAATTTTAATATTTCTGCTAATTGTAAAATAGAATCAGAAAAATACTCTTTATCCATTTCTCCACAAATAATGATTCCATTTGAATAATTAGATAATCTAGCTGCCAAATCCTGAAAATACTCATCTGATAACGATAATTCACCATTTTGCATATGGATGTATTTCGTATCCTTTTTTTCCGAATCGTACGATTGCAGATTTTCCAGATCTGGTATAAGTGGTTCTCGAAATGGCAAATTCAAATGAACGGGACCCTTTGGATCTTGTAGGGATGTAGAAACTGCTCTGGCACTGACTGTTTTTACATACCGAATCATCTCTTTTGTACCTTCTGGAGGTGACATTTCCATAAACCACTTTACTTGTTTCCCATACAGCTCAATCTGATTAATAGCCTGTGGAGCACCTACATCCCTTAATTCATGAGGACGATCTGCCGTTAACACGAGCAGGGGAATTCTTGAAATGGCAGCTTCAATAATTGCTGGAAAATAATTAGCCGCAGCTGTTCCTGAAGTACATACTAATACAGTTGGTTTTTTGCTTGCTTTTGCGGTTCCTAAAGCAAAAAAAGCAGCAGCCCTTTCGTCTACATGTACATGAATATTTAAATGCTTATGTTCTGCCATCACCATTGCAATTGGAGTAGAACGGGAGCCCGGACTAATGACGACGTTTTCAATCCCATTATGAACCAACTCATTTACAAAGGCATGGATATAGGCAGTTAAATGCTGTTGATGATTCATTCTATTTCCCCTCCTAAAGCGGAAAGCATTGGTATAAATTTAATTGCTGTTTCTTTGTATTCTGATTCTGCATCTGAACTAGCAACAATTCCGCATCCTGCAAAAATGGAAGCTTCATTATTTTGAATTAATCCTGACCGAATACTAACTGCAAATTCACCATCGCCCTTATAATCGAGCCATCCAAGAGGAGCACCGTACAAACCGCGGTCTAGAATTTCTTCTTCCCTAATTTTCTTTATAGCCTGCTGCTTTGGATATCCTCCTAAAGCAGGCGTTGGATGAAGAAGTTGAATTAAAGATAAAATTGATTCTGATTTTTTTAATACTCCTTTAACTGGTGTATAGAGATGTTGTATATCCCTCATTTTCATTATTTTAGGAGTAGACGGAATTTCAATGCTTCTACAGACTTGTTCCATTGCTGATTTTATCATATTTACTACATATTGATGTTCTGTTCTGTTTTTGCGGTCTGCAAGCAATTGTTCTCCTAGCTGCGTATCGTTTTCCTTATTTAATCCTCTTGCAATAGAACCTGCCAAACAAGTGGAATATACGTCATTTCCAGATTTTTTGACCAATCTTTCAGGAGAAGCTCCGATAAAACAATTATCTTTTGATTCCAGGGCAAAAATATAACTGTTGTCTTGTTCTGATAAAAGTGTTTTTAATACTTTTTCTGCAGCAATTTCCTGTTCGAAAATCAGTCTGCATTCCCTTGCCAAGACAACTTTTTTCAAGGAATCATCTAAATCATTGACTACATTATTCACTGCATCTTTCCATTTATCTCCATTTTTTTCTATTATTTTAATAAGCTGATTTTTACGTATAGTAGAATTGTGTTTGTCCGTATTTTTTAGAAACGATTTAGTTTTTGTCTGCACTTCCTGAAGAGAAGCAGCCTCTATGTCATCAAAGAGCATATTGGTGGTTATATATTGAACTCCATTTATCTCACTCAACATGAAAGCAGGAACAAAAAAATGACCAGCTGCATAATGATCCCAAAGCTTGGTTTTTTGTTTTTGAGGATCAAAGGCAAATCCTCCAAATAATATTGGTCCAACGCCAGAGGATTCAAATTTATTATTAACTTGGCTGTTTTGTAAGAACGCTGCCCATTTTTCGTCCAAGGAAGAATATAGATTCACGTGTTGATTTAAATATATTTCTTTACAAGAACCTAATCCAATTAGCACATTTTGAGTTAAAGGATCTTTCCAAAAAAAACGATGTCCTTTATATGATGCATGTTCTGAAAAAAAAGCAAGAAAATCGATTTTATTTTCTAGTTGCTGCACATCACTAACTAAAATAGAAGTTGAGTCATTTACCTTATTATTTTCTATTAATAGTTCTTCAAATTTCATTTCGCTTGTATATCCCCCTAAAAACCAGCCGCAAAAAATTATATATTTCCCCTATTTTTTTGACTGTTTTAGCTTTCCAATTCATCTTTTTGACTTATTTTAAGATACACCTGCTACTAATAGTATGTCAATGTTCGACACTTATTAAATTATTTTACTGAAATTGTTTTTTAAATTCCAAACTAGTACTTCACTTTTATGTTTTATTGACGACAGACTGGGGAACTTTAATAAAAGAGTGATGCTTGAAATATTTGATCGCTCATACAAGATAAGTTTCTTACGAGGATGTGAATGCATTGTTAACAAACGAACAAGTAAAAACTTTAAAAAACGAATTAGAAGATAGAAAAAAGGAAATTATGAATCGACAAGAACGTTATATTGATGATAATAACGAACGAGAATCGGTTGGTGAACTGTCCAGCTATGATAATCACCCAGCGGATATGGGAACTGAACTATATGAACGTGAGAAAGATTATGCTCTGGAGGAACATGACCAATCAGAATTAAATAAAATTAATGAAGCGCTATCGGCAATAGAAGATGGATCTTATGGAATTTGTAAAGCTTCAGGAAAAGAAATTCCTTATGAGCGTCTTGAAGCTGTACCAACTGCGTTAACATTAAAGGAATACAGCTCCGAACAATCTGTTGCTCAAGATAGACCTGTTGAAGAAGACATTTTGGAGCCTGCACATGGGAACGTATATCGCCACTCTGATACGGGTGGTGTAAGAGATTATGATGACAGCTTTCAAGAAGTTGCAAGATACGGAACTTCCGAAACTCCATCTGATTTAAGAGGAGATTTTAAAGACTACGGCAGCTTATATGACCGCGATTCTGATGATGAAGGATTTACGGAAGATTATGAATCATTTGTTGCAACTGACATAGAAGGAAAAGAACAAACTGTTTATCCAAGCAAACAACATGAAAAATACGAACAAGCTCTAGACGAAGAGCAATTAGAAGCACCCTTTGGAGATGTACCATACCATAAAAGCGACGGCTACGAAAAAGATGACGACGATAAATAGAAAAGCGGAAACGCCCTTGTTCAATGACGAATGGACTGAAGCGCTTCGTATGAGATATAGGAAACACGAAGAGCAAAGCGATTCGATGTTGACTTATCGAAAGGAAAAGCGCGAAGTACAATAGTCGTTGGGCGTTGGAGCTGGATCATAGTAAAGCGGAAACGCCCGTTTAATGACGAATGGACTGGAGCGCTTCGTATGAGGTTAGGTTAATAAAATAGCACAAAGAGGATAAATAACAGCAAAACAAAATGGTCAAATGTTATGCTGCTGTTTATCCTGCTGCTAGTTTTTTTAGAAAAGCGGCTTTATTTTCCAAATATCATCTGCATATTCTTTAATAGTACGATCGCTGGAAAAATGGCCCGATTTTGCAATATTTACTGCACACATTTGCAGCCACTTTTGTTGATCCTTATATGTTGTATTTACCTCTTCTTGAATTTTTGCATACGAATGAAAGTCTTTTAATACAAAGTACTGATCATTTTCAATCAAAAGAGAATCAAAAATTGGATCAAACTCATTTGATTCATGATCAAAAAAACCATTCTTCAATTGATTAACAACTTCTTGAATTCTTTTATCATGATGATAGTATTCAGTTGACCTATATCCTCCACTCTGATATAAATCGAGCACTTCTTCGGCATTCATTCCGAATATAAAAATATTATTATCTCCGACTAATTCTTTCATTTCAATATTTGCACCATCTAATGTACCTACGGTTAATGCACCATTCATCATAAATTTCATATTGCCTGTTCCAGATGCTTCCTTGCTTGCGGTAGAAATTTGCTCACTTATATCTGCAGCTGGAAAAATATGTTCTGCCAGAGAGACACGGTAATTTTCCAAAAACACAACTTTTAATTTATCTTGGATATTTTTATCATTATTAACCTTTTCCGCTACAGTATTGATTAATTTGATAATTTTTTTTGCATAATAATAGCCTGGAGATGCTTTGGCGCCAAAGATAAAAGTTCTTGGGGTAATTTCTAATCCTGGATCTGCTTTTAACAAATTATATAAATGCATAATATGCAAAACATTTAATAATTGCCGTTTATAGGCATGCAATCTTTTAACCTGAACGTCAAAAATAGAAGAGGGATCCACTATTATTCCATTCTGCTCTTGAATAATTTTAGCAAGATGTACTTTATTCTCTTGCTTAATCGCTGCTAGATTTTGTAAAAAACTTGTATCTGTTTGATAAGAAAGCAACTTGCTTAATTGAGTCGGGTGTTTTATCCATTTATCCCCAATTGAATCCGTTACTAATTGAGTTAGCTTTGGATTTGATTTAATTAACCATCTTCTATGTGTAATTCCATTGGTTTTATTATTAAATTTTTCAGGAAAAATTTGATAAAACAAATTCATTTCTCTTGTTTTCAAAATTTCCGTATGAATTTCTGCAACTCCATTTACACTATGACTTCCCACTAATGCCAAATGCGCCATTTTGACCATTCCATGTGCAATAATAGCCATTTGCTCAATACGCTGAAAATCCCCTGGGAACTTGCTCCACAGATTTTTGCAAAAACGTTCATTAATTTCATTTATGATCATATAAATGCGTGGCAGCAGGGGCTGAAAAATATAAATAGGCCACTTTTCTAAAGCCTCTGATAAAGTGGTATGGTTTGTATAAGAAATCGTATTTTTTGTTATCTCCCAAGCTTCATCCCAACTTAATCCTTCTTTATCCAGTAAAATCCTCATTAACTCTGGGATTGCAAGAACCGGATGCGTATCATTAATATGAATGCTTATATGCTGATGAAATTTCTTGATATCTTTATATTGCTGTTTATAATTTTTTAGTATCGACTGCAAACTTGCCGATACTAAAAAATACTGCTGTTTCAGACGTAAAATTTTCCCTTCATCATTTGCATCATCAGGATATAAAAACTCTGAAATCGATTCGGTCTCTCTTTTATACCTCATAATGTCTTTCACGTCTTTAGCAAGCAAAGAAGTCGGCTCCGCATTCCAAAGCCTTAATGTATTAACCGTTTTCGTTTCATATCCAATTACCGGAATATCATGAGGAACAGCCGTTACAGTTTCAGCATTTAAATGTCGAAACTGTAACTTGCCGTCCTGCTCATACATGTCAATAACGCCCCAAAAAGGAATATCCACTGCTAAATCTTCTTTTCTTACTTCCCAGACTTGGCCGTGTTTTAGCCATTGTTCGGGAAGTTCAATTTGATATCCATCCACAATTCGCTGTTCAAACAACCCATGTTTATAGCGTATGCCAAATCCATGCCCCGGTAAATTTAAGGTAGCAAGAGAATCTAGAAAACAAGCTGCTAATCTGCCTAATCCTCCATTGCCTAATCCAGCATCACATTCAATTTCTTCTACCTCGTGTAAATTGATTCCTAAATCAGAAAACCCTTCACTTACGACCTTTTCAATACCAAGATTTATTAAATTATGATAAAGCAACCGGCCTAATAGAAATTCAATGGATAAATAATATACTTGTTTTCCTTTATCCTTCCGGTAGCTTTCATTTGTATTAATCCAATTGGAACTAACATATTCTCTAATCATATGTCCCAATGTTTGAAAATGGTCACTGCTTGTGCTGTCTTTAAATGGTTTCCCGTAAGTCATCTCAAGCTTCTGCAAAAAATACCTTTTAAATACTTTCTTGTTAGAGAACATGCGTTTCACTCCTCATGACGAGCTCTGCGTAAAGTTGATTATATTTAAATGCAGACTGTGCCCAGCTATTATCCATTATCATGGCACTCTGTACAATACTTAACCAAACATCCTTTTCCTTGTAATAGTGCAATGCTCTGTGAATGGTAAATAACATATCATGTGCGTTGAAATTAGTGAAACTGAACCCATTACCCTTTCCAGTTCTGCTGTCATAAGAAAATACCGTATCATTTAATCCACCAGTTTCTCTAACAATAGGAATATTTCCGTATTTTAATGCGATTAGCTGACCTAACCCGCATGGCTCAAATTTAGATGGCATCAGAAATAAATCTGCACCTGCATATAGTTGATGTGCTAAACTTTCATCAAAACCAATATAAGCTTTGCATTTCTCTGGATACTGATATTCCATTTCTCTAAAAAATTGTTCGAAAACTGGATCGCCCGTTCCTAAGACGATAAACTGAATATCTTCTTTCATTATTTCATGAAATACATGTCTGACAAGTTCTAATCCCTTTTGTTTGGTCAATCTTGTAATCATACAAATAATAGGCTTAGCATCATCTATCTTTAATCCAAATTTTTGTTGAATAAACCGTTTATTCTTTACCTTGTCCTTTATTGAAGAAAGACTGTATTTTTCCGTGATTACCTCATCAATCTCCGGATTATAAGTTCTCTCATCTATTCCATTTATTATTCCGTATAAGTCATTTTTCCTTGTTTGCAATAAATGATTCAGCTTTTCTCCATAATAGTCTGTTTGTATTTCCTCCATATAAGTAGGACTGACCGTTGTTATTTTATCCGCATAAACTAGTGCTGCTTTCATAAAGTTAACATTTCCGTAAAACTCCAAGTTCTCCACCGTAAAATACTCATCACTTACGTTTAATAAGTCGCCCAATATACTTTTTGGCATAATACCTTGGAATTGCAGATTATGTATAGTAAAAATAGTTTTAATAGAACTATATTCACTCATCCACTGATAATCCGTTTTTAATAAGAAGGGAATCATGGCAGTATGCCAATCATGGCAATGAATAATATCAGGAAATTCATTCAAATGTTCCAAACTTTCCAAAACAGCACGGTTAAAAAAAGAAAAACGTTCTCCATCATCAATATATCCATATAGACCAGGACGTTTAAAATAATACTCATTGTCTATAAAATAAAAGGTTATCCCTTCGTACTCGAGCTCTTCAATGCCGCAATATTGAGTTCTCCAGCCTACATTCACATTAAAATGGAGCTTCTTTTTTAACTTTCCTAAAAGATTTATTGGGATATCCCCATATTTCGGCATAATAACAGCAACTTCTGTTCCTTGTTTTTTTAATTCTATGGGAAGGGAACCGGCAACATCTGCCAGTCCCCCTGATTTAATAAAAGGTACACATTCCGATACTGCAAACAATATTTTCACGAATTCATCAACGCTCCTTGCACTGTCCCTTTTCGAATAACAAAAGGGGTATTAATAGATCCTGTCATAACGGCTCCGTTTTCGATTGTTACATCTTTATCTAAAATTACGGAATCAAGCATGCAATTTTCTCCGATTGTGCATTTTTGCATGATAATACAATTCTTTAAGACAGAACCTTTGCCTATCTTTACAGCTCTTGCCACGACACTATTTTCTATTTCTCCTTCGATTACACAACCGTTAGCAATCATGGAATTTTTGACTTTTCCTGTATTAGTATACCTTGTAGGCGGCTCATCTTTTACTTTTGTAAAAATTGGACTTTCTTTTTTAAATAACTGCGTCCATATATTCGTTTTTAATATTTCCTTGCTTACTCGGAAATAATTAGAAATAGAATCTATTTTTTCGGCATAGCCGCTATATTCATAGTCACATATTTTATAATTATGATGAATATCCATTAAAACATCCTTCATACAAGTATATCCAGTTACATCTCGATTTTGTACTAAATCTATTAATAAGGTTTTTTTAATTAAATACATTTCTAAAGAACTTCCATTGTGTCTGATTTCTGTTATATCGCATCCTGATTGCAAATGTTTTGTAAGCACTGGACTAAAATTCATATTAAATACAGTAAAACAATTTGCTACTAAAGCATATTCTTGTTTGCTTCTAAAAAAATAATCAATATTTGCTGCAAAGTGATTAAATGAGCCTATTCCTCTGCTTGTTCCATCTGTAATAGATGCAGGGAAAAAGAATAATCCATCCCTTTTTCTGTCCAGATCCCAATTTTTACCTGAACCCAAATGGTCCATTAAGGAACGATATTGATATTTAGGGAAAATGGCAACACTTCCTATCCCTGAATTCACCATATTGGATAATACAAAATCTATTAATCGATATCTCCCTCCAATTGGTAATGCTGCTAATGATCGGTGTGCAATTAACTCCTCTAAGTCATCCTGATACGTTGTTGCATCAATAACTCCCAGCATTGTTTTTAACAACATAATCCCCTCCTGTCTAGTTTGTTAGGAAATCAATTCATTAACCATTTCTTCTGTAACTAATATCACATCTTCTGTCTTATTATTTGGTTTAATGACCATTCCTGCTGGAATTTCTATGTTAGAAGGGACGATCGCTTTCTCAATATAAGCGTTCTCACCAATCTTAGCATCTGGCATAATAACAGAACTTCGAATTATTGTCCCTGATCCAACATTCACACCTTGAAATACGATTGATTTTTCAATTTCACCACTGATGGTACATCCTTCATTTATCATAGATTCTTTCACAATCGCTTCACTGGAAATATACTGTGGGGGATGATTGGGATTAACTGTATATATTCTCCAGTTATAATCATAGATATCCAATTCGCTTTCTTCGTCTAATAAATCCATATTTGCTTCCCATAAGCTTTGAACTGTTCCAACATCTTTCCAATATCCTTTAAAAGGATAGGCAACAACTTTTTTCTTTTTTTTAATTAGCAAAGGAATGATGTCTTTGCCAAAGTCATGGGAAGACTGTTTATTATCATTATCCTCTTCTAATAATTCCTTTAAAACCTTCCACTTAAAAATATAAATGCCCATTGATGCTAAATTATTTTTTGGATTTTCTGGTTTTTCTTCGAATTCTACAATATCCATCTCTTCATTAGTATTCATTATGCCGAATCTGCTTGCTTCATTCCAAGGTACTTCTATAACCGAAATAGATGCGTCTGCTTGCTTGTTGATGTGGTATTCCAGCATTAATTCATAATTCATTTTATAAATATGGTCACCTGAAAGAATTAATACATACTCTGGATCATATTGACATAAATAATTTTCATTTTGATAGATTGCACTAGCTGTTCCTGTATACCATTTAACTTCAGAAGATTCACTGTATGGTGGGAGAACAGTTACACCTCCATTTACACGATCCAAATCCCAAGCACTTCCGATACCAATATATGAATTTAAAACAAGTGGTTGATATTGTGTCAACACACCAACTGTTTCAATTCCTGAATTAGAGCAATTACTAAGGGTAAAATCAATAATTCTATATTTTCCTCCAAAAGGTATAGCTGGTTTGGCTAGACTTTTTGTTAAAGAAAATAATCTACTCCCTTTTCCTCCTGCTAATAGCATTGCGACGCACCTTTTCTTTCCCATTTCCTTTTCTCTCCTTCCGGTGTTGTACTGGTCGTAAAATAATGATACTAAAAGCTGGTATGGTTATTTGAACAGAAAATGGCTTCCCATGAAATGATGTTTCTTGCGTTTTTATTACTTTTTTATTTATATAATTGGCTCCTCCAAATCTATCAGCGTCACTATTCAGGACTTCCCGATAGCTGCCTTCAACTGGCACACCAACTAAATAATTTTCATATGTTTGATGCGTAAAATTACCTATAACAATCAGAAAATCTTCATCCTTTACTCCTTTGCGAATAAAAGAAAAAATAGACTGATCTTTATTATTAACATCTATCCATTCAAAACCTTCATATACATGATCTAATTGATAGAGAGGTTTGGAACGTTTATAGATTTTTAATAGTTCCTTTATATATTCATTTGCTTTTTTGTGCATTTCATAATCATAAAGCATCCAATCAAGCTGTTCTTTATCCTTCCATTCATCAAATTGGGCAAATTCTGCTCCCATAAATAATAGCTTCTTGCCAGGATGGGTAAACATAAAACCGATAAGCAGTCTAAACTGGGCAAATTTTTGCCAATAATCACCTGGCATCTTATTAAGGAGAGATTTTTTCCCATGGACTACCTCATCATGAGAGAGTGGCAAAACAAAATTCTCAGAGAAAGCATAGTGCAATGAAAATGTTATCTTGTCATGAACAAAACGTCGATTTTCTGAAGAAGTTTCCATATAAGATAATAGATCATTCATCCAGCCCATATTCCATTTATAATGGAAGCCTATCCCGCCATAATGAACGGGTGCAGTTACTTGCGGCCAATCGGTTGAATCTTCTGCAAACATGATAATAGTTGGATCATACTGGCAAACGGTTTGATGTAATTTTTTTAAGAAATCAATTCCATATGGATTAACGCTAGTATTTGAATTCGGCCAATAGATAATATTCGATACGGCATCGACTCTAAATCCATCTATATGAAAATATTCCATCCAAAACACTGCATTTGAAATAAGAAAGCTATGGACTTCCATCTTGCCTAAATCAAAATTGGCAGTACCCCACACTTCATTTTCTCTATCTAATGGATTAGCATAATCAAACTGACTTGTTCCATCAAATTGATAAAGTCCATGTGAATCTTTGCAAAAATGGCCAGGTACCCAATCAAAAATAACACCTAGACCATTCTGATGACACTGATCAATAAAATACATCAAATCTACTGGTTCACCAAATCTGCTGGTAGCGGAATAATAACCTGTCCCTTGATATCCCCAAGAGATATCAAGGGGATGTTCCACTAAAGGCAATATTTCTAAATGAGTAAATCCTTGTTCTAAACAATAAGGAATTAGTTCCTCTGCTAATTCCCGATAATTATAAAGCGTTCCATCTTCATGTACCCGCCAAGAGCCTAAATGAACTTCATATATAGCCATAGGCTCATTTAAACTATTCTTTTTTGCTTTTTTTTGTTTCCACTTTGAGTCCTTCCACTTGTAATTGTCTAATGAATAAACTATTGATGCGGTGTTTGGTCTAATTTCTGAATAAAATGCATAAGGATCTGCTTTAAGAATCTTCCTTCCATCCGGAGTGGTGATTTCATATTTATACAATGCACCGGTTAAATCCTTATCGACTTTTATAAGCCATATTCCTTCGTTATTCATTCTTTCAAGAGAATAATTTCCAGCTTTCCAATTATTAAAATCTCCAACTAAATGAACTTGTTGTGCATGTGGCGCCCAAACACAAAAAATTGTGCAAACCCCTTCATTTTGTCGGTAAACATGAGATCCCAACAATTTATAGCTTTCAAATAGATTCCCTTCATGAAATAAATGTAGTTGAAATTCTGTTGGATATACTGTTTCCACTTGCATCCTACTTTCTAGTTCAAATATTCCAATTAATTAACACCTGCAGTTGTACAAGTAATATTTCCCCTTTTCTCAACAAACAAAACAAAATGCACAAAAAAATGAAAACGGATTATTTTCGGGAAAAATAAAAAGGTGAACTTAAATTAATATTCTAGCAATAGTAAAAGAAATCCTTTTAAGTTTTTTTTAATTTTATGATAATAATAAACTTTTTATGTTTTATCACATAAAATCCATGATTAATTCTTAACATACTTTTTTGTATTTTAGTAAAAATAAAACAGACAAAAATAGAAAGGTGGACAATCATGAGTAAAAGTGAAGAAGAATATTTGCTAGAACAAAATAAAGAAGAAATTAGTCCTTTTTTTGAAGCACCAGACAAAAAAATCTTAGCGACTGGAGACCTATTTAGAGGACCTGATACTGGTATAACTTCTAATATAGATTTAAATAATCCTGGTCAGAAATTAATGACAGCTGAAGATAAATTAGCAGAAGACATTAAACAAGGAAGATTATAATGAAGATGTAATTGTCTTTTTATGAAGGGTTAATCAAGCTGTATCTCTGTTTAAATTTATATGCATTACAAATTGTTTTTAGACAAAAAATAAGGTGGAAAAAAATTTTTTATCCACCTTATTTTATTCAATTAATTTATTCACTAATCATACTGCGGTGCTTTGTTTCGTTTTTCTATGGTAGACTACATTTATATACATAGGAAAGCTGGGATATCGATATGAGAAAGGCTTTATTTTTGGCATATCCTCAATATGCCGACTTTGAAATAGCACATGCATTATTTCTTTTAAAAAAAATAGGGAAATTTGCTATTACAACAGCAACAATAGATGGAAAATTCGTAGAAAGTATTGGTGGATTACACACCAAAAGTGATGCAGCCGTTAAATATCTTAATCCAGGTGATTTTGAAATTATCCTAATATCCGGAGGTGATGGAGTTCAAGATGTGATTCAAGATAAGTCTATCAAAATTTTGCTAAAAAAAGCTGTAGAACTTGACATACCCATTGCTTCTATCTGTGCATCTGCGCTGCTTCTAGCAAATGCTAACATTCTAAATGGCAAACAATTCACATGTCTAAACCATACATATGAACATAATAAAATCATATTTAACCAGGCAATTTATACTGGCAATGACATGGAGATAGATGGTACCATTCTAACTGCTAAAGGGACGGCTTTTGCTGCCTTTGCCGTATCAGCTTGCCAGCAAGTTGGACTTCTGCAAGATAAACATGAATATGATAAATATTTAAATTTCTGTAAGGGTATTGGATATTAATAGATTGTCTCCTAATCAATTGAAAATCTACAAAGAGTGGGATAAAAGTTATCCACAAGCTGAACTTTATTTTTCCAAAACTAAAAGCTATTAGCAAATTTGCTAATAGCACTTTTTATGACCCATACGGGATTCGAACCCGTGTTACCGCCGTGAAAGGGCGGTGTCTTAACCGCTTGACCAATGGGCCTTTATACTAATCTTAAATGGCGGAGAAGGAGGGATTTGAACCCTCGCGCCGCTTACGCGACCTACACCCTTAGCAGGGGCGCCTCTTCAGCCTCTTGAGTACTTCCCCATAAAACAAATGGCTCCGCAGGTAGGATTCGAACCTACGACCGTTCGGTTAACAGCCGAATGCTCTACCACTGAGCTACTGCGGAACAAATGGTGGGCCTAAATGGACTCGAACCATCGACCTCACGCTTATCAGGCGTGCGCTCTAACCAGCTGAGCTATAGGCCCATTTCAATTAAAATACATTAATTTATTGGAGCGGGTGATGGGAATCGAACCCACGACATCAGCTTGGAAGGCTGAGGTTTTACCATTAAACTACACCCGCAATATTTATTTTTTACATTAATGGGGCGAATAATGGGAATCGAACCCACGAATGTCGGAGCCACAATCCGATGCGTTAACCACTTCGCCATATCCGCCATAGTATTAATGAATAGTTATTTACATTTTAAAAGGTGGCTCAGGACGGAATCGAACCGCCGACACAAGGATTTTCAGTCCTTTGCTCTACCGACTGAGCTACTGAGCCTTAATTTACAGCTTTCGTTAAGCTTCAAATTTCTTCGTCAGCTCTTTCACTCG